>JBNMOT010000036.1:0-26129 GCA_051275515.1 Oleispira sp.
AGCTGGATTCTATTAATGGGGGCCGTCGCGACTTTAGGGCAGTTAGCGCTGACTCGCGCCTATCGCACCGCACCCACCGGCAGGATTGGGATCTATGTCTACTCTTCGGTGATTTACGGCGCCCTTATGGGCTGGGTATTCTGGGGAGAGGTACCGCTGTGGACCACTTGGCTGGGCAGTGCGTTTATTATTGCGGCGGGTTTGATTAATATTCGGAAACAACGAAAGTAAACCTAGTCGCTAATCAACCAAAATTCATTTTAAAAACAAATAGATTTTTTTAGTTGAACTGATTGAATGCATTTGGGGTGGGCAAACGCACTATTTAATATACTCTTTATGGCCAGATATTAATTAATAACCGGCAATAATTTTACGCATACGATCAAAAGTATGCAGTATGATAAAGGGGGCAACATTTGTGTTGTAAGCTAATAATGGCTTTTGAATATAGCTCCATTGTTTAAATAAAGACTGATATTTATTATCTGCCTGGGCCAATTCCCGCAGCTCTTTTTGCATGATTTTAATCTGTTCTTCAAGCGACACATTACCATAACTAACACCGTAACCTCCTGTCGTCGAATTTGCGTAGCCCATATATTGACTTAAAATAGTTTCCATCTTTATCTGAATATCGGCAATTCCTGTTGCCTCAA
Organism: Oleispira sp.; assembly: GCA_051275515.1. GTDB lineage: Bacteria > Pseudomonadota > Gammaproteobacteria > Pseudomonadales > Oceanobacteraceae > Oleispira. The sequence goes on from JBNMOT010000036.1 coordinate 660, forward strand.
CGGTATGGCGCTCAGCTAAAATCGCAATAAGTTCTTTTTGATGAATACTCCAACCCGCTTCCAGACTCATGTCTAGACCGTCAAACCGATGCGTTTTATACGATGCGACAAAATTGGAGATGTCTATCCATTTTGATTTTACTTCAGAATCAGGAAGCAGAGAAATCGCTTGATTACCTTTTTTCTTAGCATTCATTAGACGAGAACGGTTTCGATCGTCACCCTGAAAATAAATAAAAGCGGAAAAAGAAGAGAACAGCTGAAGACTGGATATTTTAAATTGTAATAAATTATCGTTGTTTGACTCGGCACTGCAGACTACTGGCAGTGAAAATAAAATAATAACGAATGCTTTTTTTATAAGTATTTTAATAAAAATTTTCACAATAATCCTTCTGCATAATTAATATTTAACTAAGTATGCAGAAGAATGTTATCTAATACAATCTAACGTTTTTTTGCACGAGTCTTACGTGCTTTTTCTTTCTTAATTGCTCGAATATTTTGCGTACGAGCCATTTTCTTCTCACTAAGTTGGTGCAGCGAAGGCCCTTCTTTCTTTTGTGCAAACGGATTTTCAGCGCTCTTGAAATTCATTCGGATCGGCGTACCGTGAATGCTCAATACACGACGGTAGGTATTCGCTAAGTAACGCTTATACGCTTCCGTTAACTTGTCTGTTTGCGTACCGTGAACAACCAATATAGGAGGGTTAGAACCTCCTTGGTGGGCGTAACGCAATTTAACACGACGGCCGTTAACCATAGGCGGCTGATGATTTTTCACCATGTCTTCTAGCAAGCGCGTTAACTGGCTCGTGGACCATTTCGCCATCGCAGACTCATACGCCTTATCAACAGACTGGTACAAGTTGCCTACATTACTGCCGTGCAAGGCAGAGATGAAATGAATGTCAGCGTAGGTAATAAATTCTAAGCGACGATCCAATTCATTTTTAACGCTTTCACGCTCTTCACTGGTCATGCCATCCCATTTATTAATGGCGATAACTAATGCACGACCTGCGTTCAAAACGAAGCTCAGCATATGCAAGTCTTGCTCAACAATACCGTCTTTGGCATCTAGAACTAACACACATACGTGGCAATCTTGAATGGCTTGCAGGGTTTTAATAATCGAGAATTTTTCAGCCGCTTCGGTAATGCTCTTACGACGACGAATACCCGCGGTATCAATCAAGGTATAATCTTGACCGTGACGTTCATAAGGAATGTATACACTGTCTCGTGTTGTGCCCGCTTGGTCATATACCACAACGCGCTCTTCCCCTAAAAAGCGATTAATCAGTGTCGACTTGCCCACATTCGGGCGGCCCACTACCGCAATTTTGATGCCTTTAACATTTAACTCTTCATGCTGCGTTTTAATATCAAGCGGTGCTTCTTTTTCACCGTAAAGCTGTTCCCATTCTTCATAACCGGTGAGCTCACGCTCGACCTCAACTTCCTTTGGGCCATGCAGTTCGGTCAAAACGTGTTCGATCAGGGTATTAATACCGCGGTTATGAGCCGCCGCAATAGGAATGGGCTCGCCCATACCCAACTCATAAAATTCGGCTAAAACAACATCTGGATTACGACCGTCAATTTTGTTGGCAATAACGTAAGCTTCTTTGCCCTTTTTACGCAAATATTCTGCCAATAAGTGATCGGCATGAATGATTCCCGACTGTGCGTCCACCATAAATAATACGATGTCGGCTTCTTCGATCGCTAAAAAAGACTGTGAAGCCATTTCCGCGTCGATACCGACTTCTTCGCCACTGATACCGGCGGTATCGATAACAATGAAAGGCTCGTCGCCGATTTGGCCTTCACCGTATTTACGATCACGGGTTAAACCTGCGATCTCAGCTACCAAGGCATCACGTGTCTTGGTTAAGCGGTTAAATAAAGTGGATTTCCCAACATTGGGACGCCCTACAAGGGCAATTACAGGAACCATAATAATTTAGTTATCTTGTTCAAATACTTACTGACTAACGCATTGAGTTAGTTAGCTAGCTGCAAAAGCAGCAATTCACCCGCATTGGTATAGGCTAGCAGACCCTTAGGGGTCGATTGCATCACACTGCGGATACCAAAATCTTTGCCACGCAAAGGACGCCAGTTATTCATCTCTGGCTGGTTTGGCAAGGTCATGTGTAATGGCTTAGGACGAACACTTAATCGCCCTAGCATTTCACCATCAACTTGCGCTAATACATGCACATACCCTTCATAATCGGCCACTACGACATAATTCTCGTATTCAATAGGCTGATTTAAAAAGCGTCCTTTTAGTGCTGATTGACTCCATACAGAAGCACCATTAACTTGATCATAAGCTTGAACATGATCATCGTCACGGGTGATGTACAAATTTCCTAATCCTAACGCTGGGCCAAAATAGCTCGAAAGCTCTGTTTCCCATTGCGTTTTACCATCATAACCGATGGCTGATAATTTACCGTGATAGGCGGTTGCATAAACAATGCCCTTTTCAACCAGCGGCGTACCATCTAGGTCGACCAAACGCTCTAGCTCTGAGCGGCCTTGTGGAATCGCTAATCGTTTATCCCAGCGAGGAATCCCGAGCTCACGATCAACGGCCACCAATTTGCCGTTGGCAAAACCCGTAACCACTAAATTCTGCAACAACACCGGTGAACCTGTGCCATGAACGGTCAATACCGGTAATCCCGCCTGGTAAGTCCAATTTTGCTTACCACTGCGACGATCAAAAGCCGTTAGATGACCATCAATGGTGCGGATATATACTTGCGCATCGTCCACAACGACCGGAGCAATACTTTCACTGCTCAGCGGTTGCGACCATTGAAGCTCACCATTACGTTTAGCAATACTATGCAGTATGCCGTCTTGTGTTGCGATAAAGAGATCATTTTCAGCAACAACGACACCGCTGGTAATATTTTGATCAAATTTTCGCGACCAGACTTTATCGCCAGACGCTAATTCTAATGCCCACAGCTGACCGTTATAGTCAGCGCCATAAACAGTGTCACCGCTTTGCGCAGGACGTAAACGAATATTTTTTGCACCAGAGCCTTTACCCAAAGAACGACGCCAAACAACATCTATGTCCACAGTTTCATCAAAGCTCACCAATTCAGCAGGTCCACTTTCGACCTCAGAAGCCATGGCTTCAGATTTAGTCTCTTGGCTACTACAGGCCAGCAAAAAAAAGCTGGTAAAGATTACTGCTATTACTTTAGGCATCATTAATTAAACATCCGCTCCGACAAGTTTAGCACCCGCAAGATCATCTATTTTACGTGATAATACCTGCGTATTAATACCTAAAGACGTTGCTGAAGTTCGTGCTGCTTGATAAGACATCAATGCTGCGGCTAAATCACCTTTAGCAAATAAAACATCACCTTTTGTTTCTTCATACTGCACGGCGAACGACGGCTCAGGTATCGTCGCCACTAGGGCTAACGCTTCATCTAGTTTTTCCAATTGAATGAATACGCGCGCTAATCTTACTTGTGCTAGATACGTCACTGGGCTTTTTTCACCCGCATCAACTAATGCCTGTAATTCAGTCGCAGCACCCTCAAAATTATTCGATTCAATGGCAAATTTTGCTAAGTAAAGACCACTAAATTGCGCGTACAAAGTACCTGGAAATTCTGTTTTTAATTGTGCAGCAACGGCTTCCATTTCTGCTTTATCCGCTTCTGTTTGTTCCGCTAATGGCTTAGTCGATTTATTAACCAACTCCTGATAAATACTTGAAGCAGCTTCGCCTTCAGCGCGGAGGTTATCTTGATAACCATTCCAACCAAAATAACCACCTAAAACAACCACGATGGTAACAATTAAACTTTTACCGTTTTCATTCCACCAGTTCTTAATCGCTTCAACTTGTTCTTCTTCAGTTCTTAACTCTTCAGACATTATCAATACCCCTATTCAAAATACTTTTTATTGTAATAATTAGTGCCGTTAACGCTATCCCAATTGGGTCGCTAACCAGCTCGAAATCTCATCGCTCTTCAGCTCAACTTGTTCACCATCTTCAGTTAATGGCTTAATTCGAACACGCTGGGCCTGAACATCATCGTCTTCTAAAAGAATCACAAAACGGGCGCTGCTATTTTGAGCTTTTTTCATCTGACTCTTGTAGCTACCGCCACCACAGTGTGTTTGTACACGAACGTGTGGTTGTTGTTGCCGAATATTATCCGCTAACAGTAACGCAGCTTGGTCTGTATCGCCACCCAAGGCGGTGATATAAACGTCGAGTATTGTATTAACCTGAGTAGGAATAACGTTAAGGGTCTCTAATAACAAGATTAAACGCTCAACACCCATCGCAAAACCAACAGCGGGTGTGGGTTTTCCGCCTAGTTGCTCAACAAGGCCATCATAACGACCCCCTGCACACACAGTACCTTGAGAACCTAATTGATCGGTTACCCATTCAAAAACGGTTTTGCCATAATAATCCAACCCACGCACTAACCGTTGATTGATTTTATATGTAATGCCTGCGGCATCTAAAATTCGAGTCAACTTGGCAAAGTGTTCGCGACTCTCTTCATCCAGATAAGTATGCAACTCTGGGGCGTCATTCAATAGCGTCTGTGTATTTTGATCTTTAGAATCCAAAATACGCAAAGGATTAGTCGTTAATCGACGCTGACTGTCTTCATCTAGCTGGTCCGCAAACGGTGTCAAATACTCAACCAAAGCGGCTTTATAATCGATACGTGTTTGAGCACTACCAATGGTATTAAGTTGCAGCTCAACCGCATCCTGAATGCCTAATTTCTGCCATAAACGTGCGGTTAATAAAATTGTTTCCGCATCAATATCGGGCGTCGCCATACCAAACGTTTCAACACCAATTTGGAAGAACTGACGGTAGCGCCCTTTTTGAGGACGCTCGTGGCGAAACATTGGCCCTAAGTACCACAAGCGCTGGCTTTGATTATTGCTTAATAATGAATGCTCTTCACACGCACGTACGCAACTTGCCGTTCCTTCTGGACGAAGTGTTAGACTATCGCCATTACGGTCTTCAAAGGTATACATTTCTTTTTCGACAATATCGGTGACTTCACCAATAGAGCGTTTAAACAAGTGTGTTTGCTCAACAATCGGCATACGGATTTCTTGATATCCATAACCACCTAAAACGGCTTTAACACTGTTTTCTAAATACTGCCAAATAGGCGTTTGACTGGGTAGTACGTCGTTCATGCCACGAATGGCTTTAATCTTCTTGTTCGCCAAGAGATCTTCCTTCTATTCTTTATTAACGCGATAAAACGTTTAACGATTTATACGATGAGCTTTCTAAAATAAGTAACTGTCTAAAACAATTAACTATCTGAAACAATGACGTCTTTTAGCGCTTGCTGTTTTCTAGCAACGCTTGCACGAACCATGGCTTCTAGACCATCGATCAGATTTTCATTTTTCAATTTTTCTGCAGGTTTACCATCGATATAAATCAAATTATTGGGAGAACCACCCGTTAAGCCGACATCGACTTCTTTTGCTTCACCTGGGCCATTGACGACACAGCCGATAATAGCCACATCAATTGGCGTACGAATATCTTCTAGACGATTTTCTAGTTCATTCATCGTTTTGATCACATCAAAATTTTGTCGTGAACACGAGGGACACGCAATAAAGTTAACCCCACGCGAACGTAACTTTAACGACTTCAACATATCCCAGCCGACTTTTACTTCTTCAATCGGATCCGCAGCTAAAGAAACTCGAATGGTATCGCCAATGCCATCAAACATTAACAGTCCTAGACCAATGGAAGATTTGACCGTCCCACCGCGTAACCCCCCTGCTTCAGTAATACCTAAATGCAATGGCTGTTCAATTTGATCAGCAATCTTGCGATAAGCCGCAACGGTCATAAAAATATCCGACGCTTTAAGGCTTAGCTTAAAATCAGGAAAATTCATGCGGTCTAAAATATCAATATGACGCATGGCCGATTCGACCAAAGCATCCGGCGTCGGCTCACCGTATTTCACTTGTAGATCTTTTTCTAAGGAACCGGCATTCACACCAATTCGAATAGGAATACCGTTATGTCGAGCAGCGGCAACAACTTCACGAATTCTATCTTCTCGGCCAATATTGCCTGGATTGATGCGCAGACAATCGACACCAAGATCGGCAACTTTTAAAGCAATTTTATAATCAAAATGGATATCTGCTACTAATGGCACCGTCACCAATTTTTTAATTTCGCCAAATGCATCAGCCGCGTCCATTGAAGGGACTGAAACACGGACAATATCAACACCCGCATCTTGAGCACGTTTAATTTGTGCGACGGTAGCAGCAACATCTTCAGTTTGGGTATTGGTCATGGTTTGTACAGAAATAGGGGCATCGCCACCCACGGGTACATTACCGACCCAGATTTTACGGCTTTTACGTCTAACAATTGGAGAATGTGAATGAATACTCATAACTGGCCGCCGTTACCTATTTTTCTATTAATGAACTAATAGATGAACTATTAATGAACTGCTACTAAAAATTTGCGATGATTACCACTTCGCGAGGACTAAAGAGTCTCGCGATAAAGTTGATATTCAGATGATTCAGAAAAATCCTTCTGCAACTGAGCCGCAAACATCTTAACCGCTTTTCCATCTTGATTAACTCGCCCGAGCTTTATCCCTAACCAAAGAGAATTAGCTGACTGTTCGTTTTGCTTACGTTCTACAATTTGGGTAAAACGATCATAATAATGCTGGGCTTCATCATAACGACGTTTTTCAAATAACAACGTCGCTAGATTAACCAAAACGGGTGCATTAAACCGTGACGCTTTCAGCATGCGTTCATACGTTGATATGGCTAAATCAACTTGACCAGCACGGTAATAACATAAACCTAAGTTTTGTGAAGCCTTGGCACGCTGTTGGTACTCGACGTCATCCGCTGCCTGCTTCAAATACTGACACGCTTCTTTATGGCGATTATCCTGCATCAAAAACATGCCGTAATTGAATTGCCCTTGACTAAAATCGTCATCCAGGTCAATACTTTTTAAGAAATACTCTTCAGCGAGTTCGGGCTCACGCTCGGACTGTAGCAATAATGCCATCGCATTGTTTGCTGGGGCATAATCTGAATTAATTTCTAGAGCACGATTCAAGCGCGCTCGAGCACGGTCAAATCTGCCTTGTTGGATATAACCCAAACCTAATTGAGTATAATTATCAACGGCCTTTTCAGGATCGGCTTTACGCGTTAAACGACTTTCAATCGTTGTTACACAGGCTGACAATATTAAGCTGCAACATATTAAAACAACCAGCGGTAAAGATTTCATTCTGAATATCCTTTATTCACTAACCTGGTGTAAGTCGATGTACTTTTGCTGGCGACGAGTTCTATCTTCAACCTGACCCACTAATTGTCCACACGCCGCGTCAATATCATCTCCTCGCGTAGAACGGATAGTGACAATAAAACCCCGTTCATGCAATAAATCACGGAAACGATACACACGGTTATTACTCGGACGCTCATAACCTGAGTTAGGAAATGGATTAAACGGAATCAAGTTGATTTTGCACGGTGTATTTTTTAATACTTCGGCAATTTCTTCTGCATCTTGAATACTGTCATTTACATCTTTCATCATGGTGTATTCGATAGTCGCTTTACGACGATCGGGTAACTTAGCTAAATAACGGTTTGTTGCCGCAATCAATTCTTTAATGGGATATTTTTTGTTAATAGGCACAAGCTGATCACGCAATGCGTCATTACCTGCATGCAAAGATACCGCAAGAGAAACATCCGCAACATCGCCTAACTTATCCATCATAGGTACAACACCGGAGGTACTTAACGTCACTCGGCGTTTTGACAAACTATAAGCAAAGTCGTTCAGCATCAATTCCATCGAATCAACCACGTTATCAAAATTCAATAACGGTTCACCCATACCCATCATCACGACGTTAGTAATACGGCGAACACGCTTCTCTCCCGGAGTATCTAAACTCTGAGAAGCCACAAACAATTGACCAATGATTTCAGCAACACTTAAGTCGCGATTAAAACCCTGCTTTCCGGTAGAACAAAAGCTGCAATCCAGTGCACAACCAATTTGTGAGCTAATACACAAGGTACCGCGCTCTTTCTCTGGGATATAAACCGTTTCAATCGAACTGCCACCCGGCATTTTCATCACCCATTTACGGGTGCCATCGACAGAAATCTTATCCATAACCACTTCTGGCAAGCTGATTTCAGCAACCTCAGCCAGCTTAGTTCGCATGGCCTTGCTCATGTTGGTCATTTTATCAAAGTCGGATTCGCCGATTTGATGAATCCACTTCAACATTTGCTGAGTACGGAAGGTTTTTTCGCCTAACCCTGCAAAGAACGCGTCCATTTTCTTAGGCGACAAACCTAACAAATTAACTTTTTCAGTGGGCTTTTTTGCTTTTTCTTCGGCTTCAAGCCTATCAAGCGCTTCAAAATCAGTTGCTTGAACATGGGTATTTTGTATATCTGTCATCGTGGTCACCGTGCAGTGGGAGTATCATCCTGGGCGGATAAACCATTTCTTTTGTATTCTGAAGCGCGATTAAACGGGAAAACACAAGACAAATGGTTCAGTTTTATGGACTTGCTAAAACTGAGAAAGCAGCGTGCAGTCAAAGATTGCACACTGCTCTCAAAAGCAGGTATTTAACAAATACCTTCTAACTAGAACTTAACCGCGTGGGCAAAGTTCTGCGTCAGTGAAGAAGTACGCGATTTCACGAGCCGCAGATTCTACAGAATCAGAACCGTGAGCAGCGTTAGCATCGATGCTTTCAGCGAAATCAGCACGGATAGTGCCAGCTTCAGCTTCTTTAGGGTTAGTTGCGCCCATTAGGTCACGGTTCTTAAGAACAGCGCCTTCGCCTTCTAAAACCTGAACCATAACAGGACCAGAAGTCATGAAAGCGACTAAGTCTTTGAAGAAACCACGTTCAGCGTGCTCAGCGTAAAAACCGCCCGCTTTCTCGTCATCCAACTGAATCATTTTTGAAGCAATTACTTGCAAACCAGCTTTTTCGAAACGGCTGTAGATTTCGCCGATTACGTTTTTAGCAACTGCGTCAGGCTTAACAATAGAAAATGTGCGTTCGATCGCCATGATGATTCTCCGGTATAGGATTAATAGGGTATAAAAAACCTGCGCAGTATACGCAGGTTTTGACTAAATTAGAATTGAATTTGTAACTATTACTGCTAGCAGAGATAAGCCCGTTCGTATAGACCGCTTGATTGCATAACTTTTAGCCCATCAAGCGTTAACAATAAAACGCGTAGCATTACTTAAGAGCCAACAAGACACGCTTGATCTCACTGACGGCAAAATCGATATCATTCTCTGTAGTATAGCGCCCAACACTAAAACGAATGCCCGCATGAGCCAATTCATCTGCTATTCCTAGCGCTTTCAAGACATAAGAAGGTGCCACACGGGCAGAATTGCACGCCGATCCTGAAGACACAGCCAACTGCGCCAGTGACGCTAATAAAATTTCCCCATCAACGCCAATAAAACTGACGTTCAAATGATTAGGGCTGCATGCAAACTCATGACTATTACGCTGTACGCCAAGCCCTTTAATACCCTGCCATAAACGATCACGGAGCTTGCGATTATGATCTATTTCAGACGCTAAGTTTTCTATGATCAGCTCAGCCGCTTTGGCGAAACCCACGATTTGATGAGTCGCTAATGTACCTGAACGCATTCCACGCTCGTGACCACCACCGTGTATCTGCTGATACACTTTCACTTCAGGAGCCTTACGAACATAAAGCGCTCCAATCCCTTTTGGTCCATACATTTTATGAGCACATAGAGACATCAAATCCACGCTCAAGTCAGTGACATCAATGTCCAACTTGCCAGCACCTTGGGCCGCATCACAGTGCAATAAAGCTTGATGATTAGATAAAACCTGCGAAATCGATTTAATATCAGTGATATTGCCAATTTCATTATTGACCAGCATCAAGCTGACGAGCCTTGTATCAGCGCGTAAAGCCCGCTTAACTTGCTCAGCAGTGATTAGACCTTCGCTATTAGGCTCAAGATAGGTGACATCAAAACCCTTTGTTTCTTGATAAGCGCAGGTATCTAAAATCGCTTTATGTTCAATATTAGAAGTAATGATATGACCCGATTCAAAGCCTTCCAACACCCCCTTAATGGCAAGGTTATTAGACTCAGTCGCACCGCTCGTCCAAACAATTTCACGATTACTCGCGCCAATTAATTTTGCAACACTGATACGAGCGCTTTCTACCGCCTCTTCCGCTTGCCAGCCAAAGCGATGCGAACGAGAGGCAGGATTCGCAAAGTTACCTTCAAGAGTGAGGTGTTGCGCCATAACGTCGGCCACTTCGAATGCAACAGGCGTTGTTGCAGCATAATCAAGATATACTAGGTTCATGTTCTACCTGAATCGGCCCATATTTTACGAGGCATTATAAAAATAGTTAATTCACAATTCTAACATATTCGAAGATGAAATCTCATAACCCAGCTAAACCATTAGGCTATAAACGATCAGTTAAAGGCCCAAACTATCAACTACATTAATACGGTTTTTTTGATAACGGTCTTGTCGCTCTGAAATTTCGCGAATCTCTTGACGCTCAACCAAGCTTTGAAGGCTAATATTTTCTAAAAAATCGTGTATTTGATTACTCAGGTCACACCATAGGTGATGCGTTAGGCACGCCTCACCTTTTTGACAATCGCCCTTTCCTTTACAGCGAGTAATATCAATAGATTCACTCACGGCATCCACTACCTGAGCAACATTAATGTCACCATTAGAACGACTAAGGCGGTAACCCCCACCTGGACCACGCACACTGGTGACCAATTCATTACGACGAAGCTTGGCAAATAATTGCTCTAGATAAGAAAGTGAAATTTCTTGACGGCCAGAAATATCATTTAAACTGATAGGCCCCTGATTGGCGTGTATTGCTAGATCAAGCATTGCCGTGACGGCATAGCGTCCTTTCGTGGTTAAGCGCACAGCTAAGCCTCCCAAAATAGTCGTAAATAGTATTCAGTTAGGCATTATGCTTATACCTGAATATTTTAGTCAACTAATTAGCAAGCTTAACTGAAGTAAGATCAGCAAAAAAATTAATGCGTTTTATCTTCCTTATCAGCCAAGGATTCAACCTTATCAGCCAAAGAGTCAACCTTGTCCGCCAAAGACTCCACACGAGAGGCTTTTAATTCTGGTAATGCCTCATCACAAGAAGTATCACCGAGTTTATGAAGTGACTTGCAGATATTATTGATCTTAAGGTCTACTGCTGACATATGATCCATCAGGCTGTTTAACGAGCGAGCAACCGGGTCTGGCATTTCATCGGCCATACCATAAGCATCAAAGCCCATTTTATCGGCAATGTCTTTGCGTCGCTTATCCACTTCTGGATCAGGCTTACGTACAATGCGCCCAGGAATTCCGACCACGCTTACACCCGCAGGCACTTCTTTTGTGACAACCGCATTAGAACCAATACGAGCACCTTCATATACAGTAATAGGACCCAGTACTTTTGCCCCCGCACCGACCACAACCCCATCCCGTAACGTAGGGTGACGCTTGCCTTTATTCCAGCTAGTCCCTCCCAGAGTTACACCGTGGTAAAGCGTACAATCATTGCCAATTTCAGCGGTTTCACCAATCACCACGCCCATACCATGATCGATAAAAAAGCGATCACCAATCGTGGCGCCAGGATGTATTTCAATACCGGTCATCCAACGACTGAAGGTCGAAAGGAAACGCGCTAGCCATTTAAAACCTTTACACCACAACCAGTTCGCAACTCGGTGATGAATAATTGCGTGAACCCCAGGGTACGTTGTCAATACATCGAAGGTATTGCGCGCCGCAGGATCACGTTCAAAAACACAGGCTACATCTTGTCGAATTCGTCGTAACATTTTACTCAGCCCTTATTCTTATCTTTATTCTGGTCGTCATTTGCAACCGCTCTACTTTTTTCAGTGCTGACGTGAACATTTTCAATATTATTAGCCACTTTAGCTTTGCGCTGAACCGCCGCCAAGATGCCGCGCATCATACCGACCTCCATGGTATCCAAAGCAGTTCTTTGGAACATACGACGTAAACGTGTCATCAACTGTTTAGGAGTATTGGGATCAAGGAAGCCAATATCAACCAAAGAGTCCTTTAAATGATCAAAAAATCGTTCAACATCTCCATGAGGCGCTACTTCATAATCCCACTCAACCCCCCACTGTCCGACTTTATTAGCAGAAACCTCGTCAGCAGAAGTTTCTTCCAACGCCGTCATGCGCATTTCATAACACATGACTTGCACCGCCGCTGCAATGTTTAGGGAACTAAAATCGGGATTAGTGGGAATGTGAACGTGAGCATTACACTTATGCAACTCGTCATTAGTCAAACCACGAGACTCGCGACCAAAGACTAACGCGACGCTATTGTTGTTTAATACCGCTTGTTTTGCCTTAGCACCGCATTCACGCGGTGAGCATAAGGGCCATGGAATATGACGACCACGGGCACTGGTACCAATCACTAAGCCACAACCGGCAACGGCTTCTTCTAAGCTAGAAACAATGACACAGCTATCTAAAATTTCTGACGCACCGGAAGCTCGAACAATGGCATCACCATCAATGACCGCTATCGGATCAACGAGTACTAGCTGAGTGATCCCCATATTTTTCATTGCGCGGGCCGCAGCACCAATATTTCCTGAATTGGTGGTATTTACTAAAACAATTTTAATCTGATCTAACATGAGGCATCTTCTACTAACATGAGCATTTCCCAGTAACACATGGGCGCATTCTACATTCTCTATAAAGGCCCGCATTCTAGCAGCGTAAATCTTATGAAGATACGAAAAAGCCCGATAGCAATTCTTTTCAGCTGATTTTTTTGATATACTCGCGCGTTCACCGTTCTTTAAGAGATTAGTAGCCCTATGCAACCGCTTGTAAACCTTGCGCTGCGTGCTGCACGTAATGCAGGACAAGACTTAGTCCGTAGCTTGGACCGTTTCGATCCCTACCAAAGTAGCGATCAAGAAAAATCAAAATTCGTAGCGGACTGCGCTATTGGCCTTGAAAAGAGTATTATTTTCGAGCTCAAAAACGCCTGCCCAGAAGATAGCTACCAAGGCCGTGAAACGGGTTTTCACAGCCCTGCTGAAGGAACTCCAAGAAATCAATGGCAAGTATGCGTCATCGATGACTTGGTTAACTTTCGCGTAGGCCTCCCTGATTTCGCTATTATCGTTAGCTGTTTAGTTAACGGTAAAACCGAGCATACGGTTGTTATCAATCCTATGAATGGCGACGAATTTAGTGCTAGCCGCGGCCGCGGCGCCCAGCTGAACAACCGTCGCTTACGTTGTGGTCAACTGCGTGAGATCAATCAAGCATTGATTGGTTTCAAAACACCGAACCACAGTGAAGGTGAGAGCGCCCTCGATAATCGCAAGAAAATCTCCAATATTATGAGCCAAGCCAATGACGTCCGTGCTTTAGGTAGCAGCGTTTTGATGATGGCTTATACCGCAGCAGATCGTTTACACGGCGCGATGCTGTGCGATATGGATGAATTCTCATTAAATGCCGGTAGCTTAATCGCTCACGAAGCAGGTTGCTTAACGGCTAACCTAACAGGTCAGCCTTTGATTAAAGCCCCTGCAGATATTTTAGTGGCTAACCCCCGCTTACTTAAAGAGCTAATACAGAAGATTTAAGCATAAAAGCTAGGGGCAAACCTAGGCCCCGCTACCTTCTGTAACAAAGCATTTAAACAAGCCTCTCGATGCTAGCTATACTGTAATTATCATATTGACAGTAACCAGCATAAAGGGGCTTTTTTTATGTCACTATTAAAACAAATCAGATTGCTATTTATTGATTTCTTTAATCGCTTAGGTCAAATCCAGTCCCCAGACGGAGATGTCACAATGACATGCCCGCTGCGCCGCCTACCTAAGGTTGCCATCACCAGAGCGACCCAATGCCCAACACCTCAAACATCCAATAACCGCTAAGACAGTAAATTGACCACGCCCTACTTTTCTACAGGCACAAAAAAAGGCGGAAAAGCCGCCTTTTTCATCATACCTATTAACCTTTTCTAAAAAAGATTATTCAACCTCGTACAACTGAAACATCTTCAGCCTGTGGTCCTTTCTGGCCGCGAACCACCATAAATTTCACTCGCTGCCCTTCGGTCAAAGAACGATGACCCTGACCACGAATTGAACGGAAGTGAACAAAAACATCTTCACCGTCATCCCATGTAATAAAACCAAAACCTTTTTTCACATTAAACCACTTAACCATACCGCGCTCACGACCGTCATCAACATCACTCTCTACAACAGTGCCGCTTGAACGATTTCGACGGCGACGTGCTGGCACAGCTAAGGTTGCGATAAAAGCAATGGCAAAAAAGATTAACGCCACTATGGTATAAATAGCACCAATATTAGGAAGAGCAGAAAGACTCTCACCCAATGCCATTCCTGATGTTAAAACGATACCTGCTAATACTTTTTGTAAAGCCAATTTTAAAATAAATGGCGCTATCAATGCGAGCACTAAACTCACAAGAATCTTTCTAATCATAATACCTTTCATGCCTTTCTCTCTTTCGATGCAAATTATTGTCTGTTTTTCTTTTGCTTAAAGCCAAATAAAAGCTGTATAGCATAGCCATGAAAGCCTAATTCATTAAAAAAATCAACATGATAGAAAAGCAAAGCACTTGCAACGCTGTTATTACCCGGGTTTGATCAATATTTGTACAGTTTTGTCATTTAAAATGCAGTATTCCTTTACCCACAACAGATTGCCTGTAACAATCCAAAAAAAATTGACCGAGATACTCATGTCCCCTAAACAAAATAATCAACAACTGCTCATAGAACAACTTGAAACTAAAGTTGCTTATCTGGAACATTACGTCGAAGAACTCAATGATGCCTTGGTTGCATTACAGTTTGATAATAAAACCACTAAAGATGCACTTAAATATCTTTACCAACAAGTCCAGAGTATGGGTGGCAGCCAAGGTGCGCAAAGTTCTGGCAGTTTCAATGAGCCGCCACCTCCTCACTATTAACAGTTCAAGACGCTTAATCGTAGTTATCTTCAATGAGTGTTTTATCAACTGATAACGTTAATCGTTAATGAAGTACCGTAACAGATAATAATTAAAGGCGCGAAAGCCATTTAACCCAGTTCATTGAGCAGGTAAACTTGCCGCATATTCACATTGGAATTGTTAACATGAATTTAATCACGGTGATTAATAATGGTCTATTTCGCTTAAGACAGCGCTTGGTCCACACGGTAGTAAACACAAAAATAATCGGTCCAACCGCACAAGACCTTGGCTTAGATAGCAGTAAACCTATCGTTTATGCCCTGCAATACAAGTCTCATGGCCAAGAATTAGTCATCGATAAAGTCATTACTGATGCGTGCCTGCCCAGCATTCTTAATACGAAAATCGGTGCGCAAGAAAAGAGTATTAATCCATTTTTCTCTAGCTATCAAAGAGCAGGAGCACCCTTTCGTAAACGGGGAACGCCTTTAGTTTCAAAACGTCTAACGCGCTGGATTGATTTAATTCGCGACCAAGAAGATCAAGATATCCAAATCGTGCCGGTTGTTGTTTATTGGGGACGTAGCCCAGATAAAGAACGCTCATTTCTAAAAATTTGGACACAAAGCAGTGGCACGCTGGGTGGACGATTATCAACATTATTTGCCATCCTAGTAAATGGGCGTGAAACAGCTATACGGTTTAGTACCCCTATTTCACTGCGCCAGCTAATTGATGAAGGCAATGGAACTGAGATTATTGCACGAAAACTATCTCGGGTTTTACGCGTTCACTTTCGTCAAGTTAATGCAGCGGTCCTCGGCCCAGACCTATCCCACCGCAGCACGTTAGTCCATCAAATACCCAGTAAACCTTTGGTACTCGAAGCCATTGAAGAGGAAATGAAAACCAAAAACATCAGTCGCAAAAAAGCCAAGGCTCAAGCAATCAAATACGCGGATGAAATTGCGGCCAATATGACTCATGGTGCTATTCGTTTTTTAGATGTAGTACTGACTTGGGTGTGGAATAAAATATACAAAGGGGTCAACGTTTATAATATTGATCGCCTCCAGAATGCAAATAAAGATAACGAGATAATTTACGTTCCTTGCCATCGCAGCCATATCGATTATTTATTATTATCGTATGTCCTTTATAACAACGGTTTACAGGTGCCCCATATTGCGGCGGGTATAAACCTAAACATGCCCATTGTTGGCCCGATCTTACGCCGCGGTGGTGCTTTCTTTATGCGTCGTACTTTTAAAGGTAATAAATTATACGCCGCTGTATTTGATGAATATCTGCATTCGGTTTTCAGCAATGGTTACTCAACAGAATACTTTGTTGAAGGCGGCCGAAGTCGAACGGGGCGTACACTGAACCCAAAAGCTGGCATGCTGGCGATGACATTAAGAAGCTACTTACGGGATTCGCGCAAACCCATTATTTTCATGCCTGTTTATGTCGGTTATGAAAAAGTATTTGAATCCAGTAGTTACCAAGGCGAACTAAAAGGTAAAAAGAAGAAAAAAGAAGGCCTAGGCAGTATTGTTTCTTCTATTCGCAGCATGAAACGTTCATTCGGCAAAGTACGCGTTACCTTTGGTAACCCGATCAGCTTTGATGAATTACTCGATAATGAACAGCCTAACTGGCGTGAACAAAGAAGCGACAACAACTTTAAACCTGAGTGGGCTCCAAAAGTTATTAATAAGCTAGCGCTTGAAGTAGCCACGCAAATTAATAACGCAGCCTCGGTAAATCCCATAAATTTAGTCGCAATGGGGTTACTGGCAACGCCTTATTTTGCGATGGATGCACAATTATTGGCAAACCAGCTAGATGATTACAAACGCTTATTAAAGTCTCTTCCTTACAGCGATCTTGTTGAAATCCCTGAGGGTGATGGCAAAGACTGGATTGAATATGCAGAAAACATGGGGATGGTTTCTATTGCGAAACACAGCTTAGGTGACATTATTCAAGCCGATGATCATCAAGCCGTATCATTAAGTTATTACCGCAACAACGTCTTTCATATTTTTGCAATGCCATCCTTATTGGCCAGCTTATTTGTCAACAATCGCGAACATAAACGCGAAGAAATACAAAAGCTGTGTAAATTCCTATATCCGTTCTTTAAGGCCGAGTTATTTCTTCGCTGGGAACTAGAGGAGCTGCCCGAGGTAGTTGATACTTGGCTAAAGGCTTTGGTAGGCCTCGACCTATTAGAGGGCAATAGTGAGCTCTTTAGCCGTCCTGCAGCCAGTTCAAATGAATACGTTAAGCTGTCAGGGATAGCAAGCGTTGCAATGCAAACCCAAAATCGTTATTTTCTGACGCTATCGCTATTAAACAAGGTAGGCAGTGGACATATCAACGCTAAGGATTTAGAAGAGCAGTCTTCGGTTTTAGCATCACGCATTTCGGTTTTGCATGGTATTAATACACCGGAGTTCTTCGATAAGAATTTATTCCGCACGTTAATTGAATTGTTAATCGAACAAGGCTTATTAGTGGTAAACGAAGAAGGCCAATTGACCTTTGATGATAGTTTAACAGCGATGACGGAAGAACTGGAAACGGTACTGGATGCCAGTTTACGTCAGAGCATTTTGCACATTACGTGGCAGCAGCAATAGCAGCCACTTTTGACTTGACGTAGATATCAAAGCGATTCGCTTTACCCGCCAACACATAACTCGGCGCTTTCCCTGCCAAGGGAGGGGCCTTTGCGGGTCGCTTCACAACAATACGACAGCGAGCAAGGACGTCCGCTCGAGCCCATAATGCATCTTCATCCACATCAGCACCGACCATAGAACGAAAGAGCTTCATTTCTTTCTTTGCTTCTGCCGACGCGGTGGTATGGGGAAACATGGGGTCTAGATAAACAATGTCAGGCTGGTCATGCCCTAACGTCAACCAATTCGCTAACAGATCAATCGAATCACCTTCTACCAAGCTCATACGGGCCATGATGTCGGCAATTTCTATGTCACCCTGAGCACGCTGCAAGCCGCTCTTTAATAGCAAGCACACCACTGGGTGACGCTCTATCAAAGTGACTCGACAACCAAGCGTCGCCAATACGAAC
Source organism: Oleispira sp. (assembly GCA_051275515.1). Taxonomy (GTDB): domain Bacteria; phylum Pseudomonadota; class Gammaproteobacteria; order Pseudomonadales; family Oceanobacteraceae; genus Oleispira. The sequence continues at coordinate 18,956 of JBNMOT010000036.1, forward strand.
GCATCCCTGCCAAGGCCTGCGGTTGCATCCAATACGGTAGGCATATAAGCACTATTAATACCGACGGCTTTGGCAATACTCTGCCCTCTGCCACCGCCAAATTTACGACGATGGGCACTCGCACCCCTAACAAAGTCGACGAATACAGGTCCAGGAGCTTTTCTTCCTCCCTGCTGGATACTTATTTGGTCACCATCAACTATGAGATAAAGGCCGTCTTGCGCCAATAAATCTTCGTCCACGCGATCGACCTGCCAATGCTGCGACCAAGTATTTAAATCACATAACGCTGTCGCAGAACGCTGTACGATACCATCCAAAATTTTCATCAAACAAACCAAATCAACAACATAGCCCCAAGCAATAACCGATAAACCACAAAAGGCATCATGCCAATTCGGTTGATCATCGCTAGGAAGAAATAGATGCAAATATAAGCACTAATGGCCGATATAGAGGCCGCTAAACCAATAGCCAGCCAATCAACCTGTGTGGCTTGCTCAACCAGTTCTTTTGTTTTTAATAGCCCCGCCGCTAAAATTAACGGTATTGAAATTAAAAATGAGAAGCGAGCCGCCGCATCGCGCTGAAAGCCAAGAAATAAGGCAGCCGTTATCGTAATACCCGAGCGAGATGTGCCTGGAATTAACGCAAGTGCCTGAAATAAACCAATCACCACCGCCGCTAACAAGGTCATTTGCAAAATAGTTTTATGCTCATTCGCTTTTTGATCAGCGACTAATAATAATAAACCGAAACCAATCGTCGCATACGCAATCACTTCGCTAGAGCGCAAGCTCTCTTCAATCCAATCACCGTATATTAACCCTACCAACCCGGCGGGAATGGTCGCAATAACAATCGCCCAAGCTAATCGGCCGTTATCATTTATACGTTTAGAAAAACCCGTCGTTAACCAACCTTGAGTGATGGCGAATATATCTCGACGAAAATAAAGAATAACCGCAGCTAAGGTACCTATATGTGTTGCCACATCAAATGCCAAACCCTGATCAGTCCAACCCAAAATCTTTGACGGCAAAATCAAATGCGCCGAACTCGAAATAGGCAAAAACTCCGTAAAGCCCTGCAATAATGACAAGACAATAATTTGAATCAAATCCATTGTTTACGACTTCCTCATTGATATGACGATAGATATTAATACGATCGATTCAATGCCCAGCGCTGGAGTAAACCCAACACGGGATGAATTAATATAATTATTTTTTTAATAACGAAGGCTGTTCTGCTAATTTCTTCCAAGCAACCGTATCACGCAAATAAACCGGTTGTTGTAATTCTGCAGCGGTAAAATAACCTTTTTCCCACGCTTCTAAAGCAAGATCCATCATTGACTCTGCCATGGGATAAGTATCTTCATGCACGCTTTTGAGGTCGGTAATATTACTAGGAAGCTCAGATGTAAACTGAAACCCATCTCCTACACCAGTCCATTGAGGCAGTTCTAAAGCCGCTAGATTGACCTGCGCTGGCTTTGCTAAACTGTCGTCAATAACGGTAACTAAGCCTTGCTCAGTATTTCGATATGCGCCGTAAAACACCTCGCCCATATGCGCATTCATAATGGCTAGCACCTGTTTATTGGGAGAAAGCTGCTTCATACCCTGCCAAGCCAACGCTTTTAAAGAAGAAATACCATATAAACGAGCGCCTGTTGCCAATGATAGACCCTGTGCAACTGAGGTCGCGATTCTCAAGCCCGTAAAAGATCCTGGTCCTTTGCCAAAGGCAATCCCGTCAATCTCAATCGCCTTGATAGAGGCGCGATTACAGACATCGTCAATCATAGGCATAATGAGTTGGGCGTGCTGTCGGGGCTGCATTTCGGCAACACTATAGAGCACCCCGTTCACATTAAGCGCGACCGAACACCAGGCTGAAGAAGCATCGAAGACTAAAATATTACTCATTGAATTTACTGGCATGAATGAAATGGCCAACAGTATAGCAAAACAAGCAGTAGAGATGAAAACACTGATTGGAAAAAGCGACGTTTCACAAAGATAAACAAAACAAAGGCGCATAAAAAAGCCTCGGAAGACTGAGGCTGTTAGCTGAGTTAGGTTAATATAAGAGCAGCTGCCTAGCACATGTGCTAAGCGTATGCCGACCCATGCACGCTAGAGGTATAATTAAGGCTTCTTAGCTGCTGGCTTCTTAGCTGCTGGCTTCTTAGCTGCTGGCTTCTTAGCTGCTGGCTTCTTAGCTGCTGGCTTCTTAGCGACTGGCTTCTTAGCGACTGGCTTCTTAGCGACTGGCTTCTTAGCGACTGGCTTCTTAGCGACTGGCTTCTTAGCGACAGGTTTAGTAACTGTTTTTTTAGGAGCAATTAAAGATTTAACCTGGGCAGTAAGTTTTTTAGCAGCCGCTTTAGCTTTATTTGTTTCTTTGACAGAACGCGCTTTAACTTTAGCAGCGACTTGACGTTCACGTGACTTACTCCAAATTATCTCAAAGTCAGCCAGAGCTTTCTGCAAATCAGTTCCTGTCTTAGCTTGTAAAGCGGCTTCAAATTCAGCGACGACTGCTTTTGCTTTTGCTTTCACTTCTGCCGTCTTAGATTCAACCGCTGCTACTTTCAAAGCAAGTTTTGCATCTTTTAATCTAGCTTTGACTGGGGCAAGCTTAACTTTCTCTGCACGTACTTTACTAGCGGCGGTTACTGCCACTCGCTTAAGTGCCGCGGTGGCTTTTGGCTTACCTGCTTTAGTTTTTGCTTCCGCTTGCTTTTTAGTCGCTACTGCAACTTTGGCTAATTGAGCGTCGACAGCATTTGCTGCTTTTTCAACAAAGGCTTGTGCTTTTGCTACAGCGGGTGCAATCGCAGCGATGACTTTCACAGATTTTTTAGCGACTGATTTTTTTGCGACTCGTTTTACGGGTACTTTTCTAGCGACTCGTTTTACGGGTGTTTTTTTAGCGACTGTTTTTTTTACAGTTACTGCTGCAGGGTTCTTTTTAGGTCTGCCCATTATTATTTCCTTTATTGGCCAATAAGTTCTTCTTAGTAAAACTAGCACAAAAATTATTATTGTGCGAAACCTAAGGCGGCCAATAGCCATATTTTAAATAAATAAAAACAAAATAAAGCGTTATATTTTGTTAAATCATCAATATATTGATTAATTCAATATTCAACACACGCTAATTTAAAGAAATAGTGCTTATAGAATATAAAATAAATCATCTTGCTACGATGATTTAACTGTTTAATTTAACAGGAATAATTTAATAAAAATAATCATTAATCATTAATCGATAATCACGATTAAATTTTTGAGTAATAGAAGATAAAGATGAAAAGAAATAAATAAAAGGGGGAATATAGGAGAAGAATAGATAATTCATAATTAAAAGTCATTATAAATAACGCTCAAATATTCAATACCCTATAGATACCCTATAGATACCCTATAGATACCCTATAGTTAACAATGATCATTGATCGCAATAACTTACTGGGCAACAATCCTCATAAAATACAAATACTCAATACACTCATATTAATTTCAAGATCTCCAAACATTTTAATGTCTTACATTAAACTGAGGATAAAATAATACTCTTATGCCGCATTAAAATTATTGTTTATTGCAGGCAAAAAAAAACCCTTACGGGTCTTTTTAAATTCTATTAATTCTTAATAATTATCTAGAATAATCAAGCACCTAAAGATTCCATTACCTTAATGGTAATTTCTTCTAAGCTGCCAACACCTGCAACATGCACATATTTAGTAGACGAGTTCTTAGCCTCAAACTGCTTATAGAAAGCAACTAATGGCTTAGTCTGATCATGATAAATACCTAAGCGTTTACGCACAGTTTCTTCTGAATCATCTGCACGCTGAATTAGATCTTCACCACTTTCGTCATCCTTACCTTCTACCTTTGGCGGATTGTAAATAACATGATAAATACGGCCAGAGTCTGCATGAACACGACGTCCGCTTAAACGACCCACAATTTCTTCGTCATCAACATCAATTTCAACCACATAATCGATGTCAACACCGGCAGAAACCATCGCTTCAGCTTGTGGAATAGTTCGTGGAAAACCATCAAACAAGAAACCGTGAGCACAATCACTTTCAGTAATGCGCTCTTTAACCAAGGCAATAATAGTAGCGTCAGATACCAAACCACCTGACGCCATAAGATCTTTAACCTGCAAACCCAACGGAGATTCTGCTTTTACGGCTGCACGAAGCATATCGCCAGTTGAAATTTGTGGAATATCATATTTTTCACAAATAAATTGAGCTTGTGTACCTTTACCTGCACCTGGGGCGCCCAATAAGATTACGCGCATGCGTATTTCCCTCGTGATTCTGAAATCAATATCGAGCTTAGTTGTATAAAAAACAACCAAGCCATAAAAAAAATAGGCCTAACTTTACTCCGCTAGCCCGTAATAATCAAGAATTTAGCCTGTATTACGCATACCTGCTGCAATGCCCGTCATTGAAACCATTAATGCCCGCTCTACTTCAGGATCATGCTGCTCTGTGCGGGCACGCTGTAAAAGCTCGGCTTGTAAATAGTGCAGTGGATCAGTGTAAGTTCCCCGAACCTGCATGGTCTGTGATTGAGTTTGATCATCGACTCCTGGCTTAATAACTCTAAGAGAAGCATTAATGGTTGATAAACGTCGACGTAATTCTTGTCCAATCCCTTGCAAGTCATCACTGACTAATTGCTGATCATAATAACTGGCAATATCAACATCAGTCTTACCAACAATCATATCCAACATATCAATGTAAGTGGCAAAAAATGGCCACTGCTGATACATGTCTCGCAACAACAGCAGGGTTTTTTCATCGCGTTGACTTGCATCAGCCAGCGCTTGGTCTGCTCCTAACCAAGCAGGCACCATCATACGGATTTGCATCCAAGCAAATATCCACGGTATGGCTCTTAACGACTCAATCCCGCCACTGGCCTTTCTTCTAGCGGGTCGACTCCCCAAGGCCAACTTACCTAATTCTTGCTCGGGCGTTGCCGATCTAAAATAAGGCACAAAATCTTTATCTTCTCGCACCATACCGCGATAAGAAGTCACACTCTGTTGCGCCATAGACTCCATTAATGCACGCCACTCAGCGTCAGCGGCTTTAGGAGGAAGCAAGGTAGCTTCTAGCACAGCAGCCAAATATATCTTCAAACTGCGCAAGGCAACTGCAGGAAAACCAAATTTAAATCGAATCATCTCCCCTTGCTCTGTCACTCTCAAGCGACCTTTAACCGATCCTGGAGGCTGAGCCAAGATTGCGCGCTGTGCTGGGCCACCACCACGACCAACTGTCCCACCACGTCCATGAAACAAGGTTAGCTCCACGTCATGACGCTGTGCGCAATTCACCAGCTCTTCTTGCGTTTTATACTGCGCCCAAGCAGCCGCCATATTACCGGCGTCTTTTGCAGAATCCGAATAGCCAATCATTACTTGCTGATGTGATCCACAATATTTTTTATACCAAGGTAACCCGAACAGTTTGTCCATGCGTTCAGCGGCAAACTGCAAATCTTCTAAAGTTTCAAATAAAGGTACGATAGGCAGTCGTCGTTCGACACCGGCCGCTTTTAACAGCAGTGCAACGGATAAGATGTCAGACGGTTCGCTGGCCATTGAAATAATATAATTGCCTACCCCTTCATCACCTTGATCGGCAATGACTTGCATCGTTTTTAGTACTTCGTTGCAATCGTCACTGGGCTGCCAATGCTCTTCTGGCTGCTGTCCTTTGATTTTTGAGACATCACACGCTTCTGCCTGTGCCGGTAATAATGGACGCTTGCTATGAAGTTCTTTCAGTAAAAATGTTTGTTTTTGCGCTTCATCCCAGCTTAGATAATCACCCAACTGATAGAATTCACACAGCTCAGCAACAACCTGACTATGCCGATCTGATTCTTGACGAATATCCAACCTAGCCAGCGTTAATCCGAAACAAGAAAGTCGACGAATAACATCTAATAGCTCACCGTTGGCGATGCTTTCCATGCCTGTTTCACAGAGTGATTTATAACAAAGTAATAGTGGCTCAAATAACGTTTCTAATTCTGAAATGTGCGGCAAACTGCTGTGAGCTTTTAAACGTGCACTTTCTGCAGCCCACGTTTTTGTTTGCTCTAATTTACGCTTCAACTGATTGATGCATTCACGATAAGGCTCGTTACACTCACCTACCCAAGCTTTCAGTTCATTCGTCGCCTGCACCATTGATAACTGGCTGGCCAAACTACCTAAATCTCGTAAATAAAGGTCCGCCGCCATCCAGCGAGCCAGATACAGTACTTCTCCGGTGACATTAGCCGTTACGTTAGGGTTACCGTCTCGGTCCCCTCCCATCCAAGAAGCAAAGTGAATTGGACAGACATCGAGAGGCAGTGTTTTTTCTCCCTTATCCTTTAACTTTTCATCAAGCTCACGCATTAAGTTTGGGATGGCTTGCCAAAGGGAGTTTTCAATAACGGCAAACCCCCATTTTGCTTCTTCAACCGCACTCGGTCTTTGCTGGCGAATTTCATCTGAACGCCAAATTTCAGTGATTAAATTGTCCAGCTGTTGATTGTATAAAGTGCGTTTAGGGTGATCGTCGCGAATATCATCAAGAACTTGCAATACTTCAACAATTTCATCGTATTTTTTTATTAAGGTGCGGCGGATAATTTCAGTAGGATGAGCCGTTAATACCAATTCAATATCCAAATTGCACAGTTCTTTATTGAGTTGTGCGCCTTTTAATTGCTTGGTGATCGCAGAGAATACCTCGTCCAGTATGACTTCCATGCTATCGCTGTCCGCCTCTTCTCGACGCCAGCTCAAAGTATGCTGCTGCTCTGCAATGTTAGCGAGATTTAAAAATTGACTAAAACCCCGAGCAACAGGCACCAGCTCATTGTCTTTTAGGCCTTTTAATAAAGCGATTAACTCCATTTTATCCTCTGGACTGCCGTTGTGAGCGCGTTTTGATAAATTACGAATATTTTCAATTAATTCAAAAATCTCATCACCGCAGTCATCGGCAATTGTTTGCCCTAATAACTGCCCTAAGTTACGCACCTTGTCTCGTAATAATGGATCTAAATCTGACATTCCCGCGCCCTCTTAATTAAGCTAATCGTTGGGTTAATAGTTAAGCATA
>JBNMOT010000037.1:0-26020 GCA_051275515.1 Oleispira sp.
AATGTGCCTAAGGGCTCTTTTTATAATTTCTTCGCCAGTAAAGAAGCGTTTGTTGCTGAGGTCATAGGGCATTACAGCCGAGATTTGTTGAGTCAGCTGTCTAAGTTCACGGCGGGGGAAGGCAAGGTTTTAACTCCCATTGAGCAGTTGCGTGCGATTTATCTCTACAGTCTCAAACAATATGCCAGCCATGACTTTAAAAAATCGTGCTTGGTGGGATCTATTGCGACTGAAATTGCAGCGGAAAGCGAAATGTGTCGTATTGAACTAGATGCTGCGATGAAGCACTGGTTAAGGTTCTTTAGCGGCATCTTCGAGCAAGCTCAGGATCAGCAGTTAGTCCGCGATGATTTGAGCCCAAGTGATATGGCGTCCGTGTATTGGGCTGCTTGGGAAGGGGCGTTGATTAAAATGAAAATGTCAGCGGATACTCAGCCAGTTAAGCGAATTATGGAATTGATGATTGCGACGCTGCTTAAAAAACAGTCTGTAAATTGTTAATCATTATGCTTTTAACAGCAGCCATAACTGAGTTGTATTATTAAATTAAAAGCACAGAGCCTGTGTTTTTTTAACAGTAATTATAAGACGATCGGTCTAAAGGCTTGTAGGAAATGGCTATGAATATGAACGATCTTTGCAAAATAAAATGAGGGTATTAAAATGACTGCACCTATATCAGCACTGCTAGGTTCTAGCTTTACATTAAAAAATGGCCAAGTAATCAAAAATCGTTTATTCAAATCAGCGATGAGTGAGCAACTAGGGACTCGTGAACATAGCCCTAAGCCAGGTTTGGCTAAGCTTTATGGCCGCTGGGCTGATGGCGGTATTGGTTTGTCGATGACCGGCAATATAATGATCGATCGCAGCGCGTTGGGTGAACCTAAGAACGTCGCTTTAGATGAACAGAGTGATTTGTCAGAATTTAAAAAGTGGGCAGAGGCGGGTAAAAGAAATGGTTCGAAAATCTGGGCTCAGCTGAACCATCCCGGTAAGCAAATTCCTAATTTTATTGTTAAGGTCCCCGTTGCACCTTCAGCAATATCTTTAAGCCGTGGTCTTGAAAAAGGCTTTAATACACCTCGTGCGTTAAAAGAAGAAGAAATCTTAGTCATCATCAAGAAGTTTGCGACCAGTGCCAGACTCTCAAAAGAAGCTGGATTTACGGGGGTTCAGATTCATGGCGCTCACGGTTACTTAGTGAGCCAGTTTTTATCACCGCGTCATAATCAGCGTGATGATCAGTGGGGCGGTTCGTTAGAAAATCGTATGCGCTTTGTATTATCGGTTTACAACGCGATACGCACTGAAGTGGGTGACGATTTCCCCATTGGCATTAAGTTAAATTCTGCTGATTTTATGAAGGGGGGGTTTAGCGAAGAAGATTCTATGCAGGTTGTGAAGACACTTGCCGATGCGGGTATTGACTTGATCGAAATCTCGGGTGGCACTTATGAAAGTCCACAAATGATGGGCGCGAATGTTAAAGAATCAACCGTTCAGCGTGAAGCGTATTTTTTAGATTATGCCGAAAAAGTGCGTGCGTTGATCGATACGCCCTTAGTCGTGACGGGTGGCTTCCGTTCATCTAAGGCGATGCAAGCGGCGTTAGATTCCGGTGCGACTGACTTTATCGGTGTTGCTCGTACCACGGTAGTTGATCCAGACTTTCCTAATAAGCTCATCGCTGATGAACATCATCAGCAGCCGTTAAAGAAATTAACGACGGGTAAACCTGCGATCGATAAAATGGCCATGCTGGACATTACTTGGTACGAAGCTCAGCTTGCGCGAATGGCAAATGGGAAACAACCTAAGCCTAATCTAAGCGAGTGGCGTGTATTCTTTGGTACCTTATTGGATGCCGGTATTTATGCTTTTAGAAGTCGTCGTGCTTAAACCGTAAGTTTGAATTCAGAATTACAGTTAACATGTGATTCTGAATTCTTTAGGTTTTTTATTGATGGAGAGATAGCGCTAATTAGTGCTTTCATCATCTTGGTAAGGATCTTCAAAACCAAGCTCGTCCATAACCGTGCGCTCAATAGCTTCCATTTCTTCGGCTTCTTCATCCTCTATGTGATCGTAACCTAACAGATGTAAACAACCATGAACGGTCATATGTGCCCAATGCGACGTTAAGGTTTTGCCTTGTTCAATCGCTTCGCGTTCGACCACTTGTTTGCAGATAATCAGGTCACCTAATAACGGAATAGGGATATGAACAGGTGCTTCAAACGGGAAAGACAAAACGTTAGTCGGTTTATCTTTGCCGCGGTAATCGTTGTTTAATTCTTGGCTTTCTGCCTCGTCCACAATACGAATCGTTAGCTCGGGTTCTTCATACTCTGTGCGTGTTATTAATACGGCCGTAACCCACTGCTTGAGTTGATCTTCCGTTGGTAGATCGTTTTCTTTTTCCACTGCGATCTGAACGTCTAGTTGTAGGTCTAATGCTGTTGGATTTGGCTTAGTCATTATTTATTGTGTTCACTGTTGCTGTCAGGTGTTGCAGTAAGAATGGCATGGGTTGCTTGCAGTTGAGCACTTTGCTCTAAGGTGATGCGTTTTGCTTCTGCGTATTGAGCGTCTTTGCGTTTTTTTTCTGCGTTTTCAAACTTATCGTAAGCATCAACCACTTTTTGGACCATGGGATGACGCACTACGTCGGAGTTGGCGAAATGGGTCAGGCCGATGCCTTCAACCCCTTCTAAAACGTCGAGTACGTGACGCAAGCCCGATTGTATACCACGGGGTAAGTCGACTTGGGTAATATCTCCTGTCACCACGGCTTTGGAACCAAAGCCAATGCGGGTCAGGAACATCTTCATTTGTTCGCGGGTTGTATTTTGGCTTTCATCCAGAATAACGTAGCAATGGCTAAGCGTGCGGCCTCGCATGTAAGCCAGAGGGGCCACTTCAATGACATTACGTTCGATCAGCTTCTCGACTTGCTCACTGCCCAGCATGTCGTTGAGGGCGTCGTAGAGTGGGCGTAAATAGGGGTCAATTTTCTGTGATAAATCACCGGGTAAAAAACCGAGTTTCTCGCCCGCTTCTACCGCGGGTCGCACTAATAAAATACGGCTGACTTCGTCGCGCATTAAGGCTTCTACGGCACAAGCAACTGCCAGATAGGTTTTACCGGTTCCCGCTGGGCCAACACCAAAGTTAAGCACGTTTTCACGAATGGTTTTAAGATAGCCTTGCTGATGGTCTCCCCGTGCTTGAATCATCATGCGGGGGGTTTTAATAACGTTGGTTGCGTCGTGATGAGCGCTGGGGTTTTTACGATTGTAGGAGGATTCTGCTTTGGCTTCACGTAATAGCAAGTGGATGAGATCAGGGGTGATCTCTGTGCCATTATGGGTTTCGCGATAGAGGCGATTGATTAGGTTTTTAACGGCGTGTGCTTTGTCGAGGTTGCCCTCTATCTGAAAACGAGCGCCACGATTGTATATCTTCAGTTTGAAATGGTCGGCGATCTGTTTGATGTGGCTATCGAGTTGCCCACATAGATTAGCAAGGCGCTTGGTATCTTCTGGTTCTACCCTAAAAGTGATGCCGTGCTTTGCACTCTTGTCAGCACTTTTATTGGTATCAAGGTTGCTGTCATTTTTAGAGTTAGCTGGCTCTTCGCTGTGTACTGCTAGTTCATCGCTCAACGTGGGTCTCGCTCCCGATTCATAAGTAGTTCTTTAGCTTATGCTGAATTGCAGGTGGTTCGCAAGTCTATGTTCAATCGTGATAAGGAGAAACTTACGATCGATAACATTCGAAGTGCGGTCACTAGACCGACACTTCGAATGAGGGTATCTATCTTAAGCAATCAATAAAGTCAGTTTTTAGTCAGTTCATTATCTAATAGGCTAAATGAGGATCAATAACCGTACCCAACAAACTGTTGCGTAAGGATTCGTCGATCGATACTTTAACGAATTTATTGATTAGGCCAAGGTCATCAGACATGAAGTTTACAACACGGTTATTTTCCGTACGGCCTTGTAGCTGACCTTCGTGCTTCTTCGCTTTACCCGTGACTAAGATCGTTTCAACATTGCCCACCATCTTGCGGGCGATGTCTTGGGCTTGTTGATTGATGCGGTCTTGAAGAATCTGCAGGCGCTGCTTTTTGACACTTTCAGGGGTATCGTCTGCAAGGTCTGATGCGGGTGTACCAGGACGAGCGCTGTAAATGAAGCTAAAAGACATATCAAAACCAATCTCAGCGATCAAGTTCATTGTATCTTGGAAGTCTTGATCAGTTTCGCCAGGGAAGCCGATGATGAAATCCGACGACATACACAAATCAGGGCGAATTTGCAGAATACGTTTAATTTTAGCGATGTATTCATCACGGCCGTGGCCACGTTTCATCGCGCTTAAAATTTTGTCAGAACCACTTTGTACTGGCAAGTGCAAATGGCTCACTAACTCAGGCACCTCAGCGTAGACATCGATTAAACTATCGCTGAATTCCATTGGGTGCGAGGTGGTAAAACGAATGCGGTCGATGCCGTCGATATCGGCAACACGGGTGATCAATTCTGCTAAATCAGCATAGTCTTCTGTATCCCCCGCATTATTGATGTCGTTACCCTGAGCGTCAGAAATAATAACGCCCAGGCCATTGGTATTGGCCTTGCTCGCCGCAACAGCGCCGCTGAAAACACCACCACGATAAGCGTTGACGTTTTGGCCGAGTAGGTTTACTTCACGCACACCTTGAGCGGCGATGGCTTCTACTTCTTTCAATACATCGTGCAGTGGACGGCTCACTTCTTCGCCACGAGTATAGGGTACGACGCAGAATGAACAGTATTTTGAGCAACCTTCCATGATAGAAACAAACGCGCTGGCGCCTTCTACTTTAGGGGCGGGTAAGTGGTCGAATTTTTCGATCTCGGGGAAAGAAATATCAACGACTTTTTCATTATTGACTGACTTATCCAGCATTTCAGGCAAACGGTGTAAGGTCTGAGGACCGAATACCATATCGACCACCGGCGCACGATGCATAATTGCTTTGCCTTCTTGGCTTGCCACACAGCCGCCAACGCCGATGATGAGAGCAGGATTCTTTTCTTTTAGGTGCTTCCAGCGACCTAGCTGGTGGAATACCTTTTCTTGCGCTTTTTCACGAATAGAGCAGGTATTAAGCAAGATAACATCGGCTTCTGACTCTTTGTCTGTGATTTCCATTTCATGGCTTTCACCCAGCATATCAGCCATACGAGATGAATCGTATTCGTTCATCTGACAACCGTGGGTTTTTATAAACAGCTTCTTAGCCATGATTCAGCGACCTTGTTTTAATCTGGGGTATACGTATTTGAAGATACAATTGCGCGACATTATACTGCTCAATGGCTGAACAATCTAATGTTGTATGCTCACTGTGTTTTCTGAACAGGTAAGTATGGTAAAATACCTTTTTTACTTGAGAGTTTGAGCCTAATGGCCGAAAAACCCACTGCTGAGCCTATTTATCGCGTTATCTTTAATAACCAAGGTGAGGTCTATGAGCTGTACACCCGATATATCTTCCAAAGTGAGATGTATGGCTTTATTGAAGTCGAAGAATTACTATTTGATGAGAGTCTGATTAGCGATGCCAGTGACGAGTCAGAAGCAAAGGTTAGTTTTGATAAATTGAAGTTGGAGTTTACCGGCGTTAAACGCAGTTTTATCCCGTTACCTTCTATTATTCGAGTTGATGAAATGGAAAAGCCGGGTGTTGTTAAGGTTTCACCGTCGAAAGATGATCTTGCTGGCAATGTTCGTCATTTCCCAATATCAGCTTTTAAACGTCCACCGGTAGACCCCCTTTCTGACGACTAACGCCTTTTCCCAGATCGACTCAAGGCAGTTCTTGAAGAGCTGCTTTTTGTTGTTTGTACTTTCTCTCAATACCCAAACTTCCCAATTTTATCGATATCCACAAGCTATACTTCTCAATTGATTAATATTTTAGACATTAAGAAGAATTCCTCTTATCTTGAAGGGGTGAGTGATTCTTTGTTATGAGTTTTAATGGAGAGAAACGTTAGTGCATAGACAATCTGCAACTTATAAATATGTGCTCGGCCAGCGTACTTTTGAGTTCAAAGACTTAAAAGACTTAATGGCCAAAGCGACGCCGGCTCGTTCTGGAGATCGCTTGGCGGGCGTCGCAGCAGAAAATGCTGAGCAGCGTGTGGTGGCGCAAATGTTGTTAGCCGAACAACCGCTGAAAACATTTTTACAGACTCTATTAATTCCCTATGAAAGTGATGCGGTTACTCGCTTAATTATCGATGACCATGATCTCGTGGCTTTTTCAGTAATCTCACATCTTACAGTAGGCGATTTTCGTGATTGGTTATTAAGCGACTTAGCAACGTCTGCAGTGCTTGCCCAAGTAAGACCCGGTATAACACCAGAAATGGCTGCCGCGGTGAGTAAAATTATGCGTAATCAAGATCTTATTTTGGTCGCTAAGAAATGTCACGTAACAACCGCTTTCCGCAATACGATTGGTCTTCCTGGGCATCTATCTACTCGCTTACAGCCCAATCATCCTACCGATGATGTGACGGGTATTGCCGCCAGCTTATTAGACGGTTTGTTATACGGCAGTGGGGATGCGGTGTTGGGAATTAATCCTGCCACTGATAACGTCGGCCAAGCGGTAAAACTCATGCAATTAATGGATGAGGTGATTCAAAAGTATGAAATCCCAACTCAGTCTTGTGTCTTAACTCATGTAACTAATACGTTAGAAGCGATTGAGCACGGAGCCCCTGTCGATTTAGTGTTTCAATCGATTGGAGGTACAGAAGCGACGAATTCAAGTTTTGGTGTTGATCTCGCACTGTTGGCCGAAGCTGAACAAGCAGCGTTATCACTTGATCGTGGTTCGGTCGGGAATAATGTGATGTATTTCGAAACTGGACAAGGCAGTGCATTATCAGCCAATGCTCATTACGGTGTGGATTTACAGACGTGTGAAGCGCGTGCCTATGGCGTGGCAAGAAAGTTTAATCCGTTATTAGTTAATACCGTCGTTGGTTTTATTGGTCCAGAATATTTATTTGATGGTAAAGAAATTATCCGCGCGGGACTGGAAGATCATTTTTGTGGGAAATTGTTAGGCTTGCCGATGGGCTGCGATGTTTGCTATACCAACCATGCTGATGCAGACCAAAACGATATGGATAATTTACTCACGTTATTAGGCGTCGCGGGCTGTTCATTTATTATGGGAGTGCCAGGTTCAGATGACATTATGCTGAACTATCAAACCACCTCTTTTCACGATGCTCTTTATGCTCGTAAAGTTTTAGGCTTAGATCCTGCCCCTGAGTTTAAGCGGTGGTTAGACAAAATGAATATTTTTGAAAATGTGGATAACTTTATTTTAAGCGACTCTTTGCCCGTGGCTTTTTCGGGATCACTGAATTCTATTATGGAGAAGGGGGATGAGTGATATACCGACTGAGGGGAAATTAATATCGACATCTCACCCTGAGATTAAGAATAAAAAAAACCCATTAAAAAATGATAGCGAACATACCGTCAACAATGTTTGGCATGTCTTGCGCCAATATACGTCAGCTCGTATTGGGTTAGGTCATACAGGTATTAGTTTACCGACCCAGCATTTGCTGGCGTTTCAGTTGGCTCATGCACAAGCGCAAGATGCCGTGCATTTGCCCTTAGATTCCAAGCAGTTGATTAGCAATATTGAAACCTACAATAGAATGTCTGACGTGATGGCAATGCCGTTTTTGCTTCTTGATAGTCAAGTAAGCGATCGCTCTCATTATTTGCAGCGTCCTGATCTAGGTCGGCGCTTACGTGTGGATTCTATTGAATTATTAAAGCAATCTACTGCGCCTTGTGATGAGCCTTATGACCTAGCGATCGTTATTGTTGATGGCTTGTCATCTTTTGCCATTCAAAAGAATGCGGCCCCGCTGTTGCACATATTGATTCAGCGGTTATCACAAACAGGCTTGTTAAAAGATGAAAGTCGTATTCTTCGCTTGGCTCCGATTGTAATTGTTCAGCAAGGGCGTGTTGCGATCGGTGATGAAGTCGGTGAAATCTTAAATGCTAAATCGGTTTTAGTCTTTATTGGAGAGCGTCCGGGATTAAGTTCGCCCGATAGTTTAGGCTTATATCTAACTTGGGCACCTAAAGTAGGCCTTACCGATGAGTCTCGCAATTGTATTTCAAATGTGCGCCCACAAGGATTGGCTTACCAAGATGCCGTCAATAAGATTGTTTACTTACTCAGTGAGGCGCATCAAAGACAGCTTACTGGGATAAAATTAAAAGATCGCTCGCAAGATACAGTGAATGTACGTGTTCAAAATGACAAAAATTTCCTGATTGATTAACGCTAAAATAGTGTCCGTAACTTTAATTTTAATATTCTTTTAGCAGTCAAAATAAATATTATTGTCTATCTTACGGTTAGCATCGTTATGAAACGCCCCATTAACGGCTCTTGCGTATTGCCTTTTCAACTTCAGTCGCGAGTGTTACTGCTTGCTCGTCGAATGGACGATGACGAATATCGTTATATTTCAATGAGACACTAATACGGTATAACCAGCGTTCAACACGAAGTGCAATCGCTTCTGCATTATCACCATTAGCATCGTTTATTTCATTAGAGAAGTCGGTGATGATATTAGCGTGATCGGCTGCACGTTGAGCGTCATGGGTGACGTGCATTATTTGCGTCTTAGCACGGGGTGTTTTGCTGATTAAGGCTTGTGCTTTTAGCATGCTACGTTGTGCGACTGTCCAGCTGCTGGGTGCAATACTGTCGCCACCTTTACCTTTGATATTGCTAAGCTGGTCTTTTATAGACTGCAATTGAATAAACTCAATCGTATTGACTTCGTTACTGTGCATGAGAGGCAGTAATTCTTTTTGACCTGTTTGAGCTTCAGGTATTTTGCCATCTTCGATTAGATCGATCAGTTTTACGATAGTCGCGGTGATGTTTATGTAATCTTCTGGGTAGTATTTGTCTGCTTTGATTTCAAGCAATTTTTCTTTGTGTTTAAGGGCTTGGCGTAATGTGGTGATTACTATCTTTTTAGTGGCTAGACCTGCTTCAAGTGTTTTTTTAGACGCTATTGCAACCGGTTTTACTTCGCCATCTAGCTTGCCTGACGTATGCATGTTGCGCGCTTCTATAAGTTTATCTTGAGCTATTTTAAGATGACGAGGAGCGTAATAAGCAAGATCTTCAGTCTTTCCTAATTCGATATGCATGTGTGCACGCTGAATACTTTTAACCGCAGATTCATCGACCATGGCCGCATCTTTTTGAGATTCATGCTCGATATAGTCTAAATTGACCACTTTAGTCGCGCAGCCTGTCATCAAACTTGCAGAAAGAATCGCAGTCAGGGGTAATAAACGCAAAATGTGCATGAGTAGTTCTCTTTTCTAATTATTGTATTGTTGAATCGAATGGTATCACTTTTAGCAAATAAGTGAACTTTTGACCTTTCTTGACCATTAGAACCTGAACTACACTTATAATATATTGTATGTGAATGTGTGTGCTGGTGATGGCGCTATAAAAAATGCGTATCAAAAATGTTAATTTTCTTGCGCGAGTTTTTTAGCCCTGCTAATAATATATTAGCGCTATGAATAAAGAATTTGATGTATAGCCAGTGCGAAATAAGCCACAGAGGAGTGAGCGACATGAGTGCCGTATTACAACCCTTGTTTTGGCGTTTAGCCAACGAACAGAACTCTGACATGGATATTGTCAGTGTGCTTATGCCTCAAGGTGCGGAAGAAGAGAAAATTGCGATTGAGTACGTGATTGATGTCGCTTTTAAGGCTTCTGCTCAGCACCAAAGCCCCATTGATTTGCGCTGGTCGGAAGAAGACAGTGAGTTGTTTATGAGCCTACTGCAAAAAGTGATGAACATTGGTGATAAGCATATTGAACTTGATATTGAAGACAAAATGATTCAAAGCTTGATTAATTTGGTGGCAACCGCTCGCTTTCATACTCCATGGCCTGGAGATGAGCTAGAGGGTGAAGATTTTATGACTTATCGCAAAGAGATTGAAGTAGGGGATTTGATTTCTTTAAATACTATTTATGGTTTCTTTAGTGCGGTGGTGGTGGCGTTGGATTCGATTGATGCGACGGTGGTATTGCTGGATGACATTATGATGACAGAAACATTACACGAGCATGAAGAGCAGCACGATGTAATTATGCCAAGCCATAGCTTATTAATGCTTAATCGAGTGTGTGTATTACCGGCTGAGTTTGCTGAAGATATTGAAGCGGCGGTACTGCATTAGTTGCAGTTGAATTGGTCGTGTTGATGGCGCGAAGGCGCGTTAAGGCCTTCGCTTTATCATAGTCTCGCTAGGCTTTAATCATCACTAGGCTTATGCGGTGCTGGATTTTTCTTCTTCTTAATCGGTGAAAAACCTTTAGTGTCCATCAAGTTGCTTGGCTTTGGCTGAGGACGGCTAGGGCGTGGGCCATTCGCTTTCTTAGCACTTACCTTCTTAGGACCAGGCGCAGCGCCTTTACCAGGGCGCTTATCGCGACCAGGACCGGCTTTCTTCTTCTTAACCCCTGCTGCTTTACCAGATGCTTTTAAGCGCTTAGGGCCACTGTAAGCCCCTTTTAATTCTTTAATAGAGCGATGTTCAAAATCTTGCTTAATGTAGCGCTCGATGGCCGCTTTTAAATTCCACTCAGTATGATTGATCAACGAGATCGCAGTACCGGTTTCGCCAGCACGGCCAGTACGGCCAATACGGTGAACATAGTCATCGCCTTTGCGCGCCATGTCGTAGTTCACAACCAGATCGATGCCTTTAACATCCAAACCACGTGAAGCAACGTCGGTCGCAACCAATACGTTGATTTTACCTTCGCGGAATAACTGCATGGTTGCGTTACGCTGATCTTGGCTTAATTCACCGTGTAATACCGCACAACGACAGCTGTGCTGGCGCAAGAATACGTTTAAACGTTCTGACTCAATACGGGTATTGGTAAAAATAATGGCTTTTTCATAATCATCATTCGATAGCAACCAACTTAATAGACGGTCTTTATGAGCACCATCGTCGGCTAGAATGACTTGTTGTTTAATATTGTCATGCTTGTCTTGAACGGTCGCCGTGGTAATTTCCATCGGGTTATCAAGAACTTTAGCCGCAACGCGAGCGATGCCCTTGTGGTGCAGTGTTGCAGAGAATAATAACGTTTGGCGATGACCTTCGTTACATTCCCCCGAGATGATTTCCATGTCCTCAGCGAAGCCCATGTCCAGCATACGGTCAGCTTCATCCAACACCAGAATTTCTAGGCCAACCAAGTCCGTTGAGCGACGCTTGATATGGTCTACTAAACGACCTGGGGTCGAAACGACGATTTCTGGATTCTTACGCAACATCGCGGCTTGGAATTTAAAGTCATCACCACCGGTTAATAAGCCAACGTTCATACCGGTTACGTCGGTGAATTGCTTAGTCGCTTTAAATACTTGGCGCGCTAGCTCACGAGTCGGGCATAAAATTAAACCACGAGTCCCTTGGATTACTGACTTAGATTCTAAGAACTTTTGCATCATTGGCAGTATGTACGCCAATGTTTTACCACTGCCTGTTTCTGCACAAACCTGAAGATCTTTGCCATCTAAAGCGTGAGGAATCGAAGCTTTCTGCACGTCAGTCGGAATCCTAAGCCTAAGATTATCAAGGGCCTTTTCGATACGATCGTGAATAAAAAAATCAGAGAAAGAAGTTATTTCAGCAGACAAGGGAAAGCCTCGGTGGAGTGTTCTAAAAGATAAGGAACAGGGTATGGTTAAAATTCTAGCTACATTCTACCAGATTGGTTGTTTTTTGCTGCTTCTTTCAACAATTTTGCCAATAGCAAAGCGGCAGGGCCTGTATTGGCCTTATCGGAGTATATGAGGTTCAAATTAGACGTGAGTGCGCCACTGCCATCGATGTCTAATTCTCTTAACTCACCGGCATCAATCGCGGGTTGAGCAATACTTCTTGCTAATACACCGGAGCCAAGACCCAGCTTTAATAATTCTAAGGCTTCTCGCATGTTCGGTACGGTCCAGCGTTGATCTGAGCCTAGGTATCCGCGGTTTTCACGGCGGTAGTTGCCAGAGTCCCGAATGACGATTTGTCGATGAAGTTTCATATCGCTGTGATAAATGGCGCGTCCAATATGATGCAGCGGATGGTCAGGGTGTGCGACACGGACAAATTCCAATTCAATAATCGGTTCGCCGACCATACCACTGGGTATCATGTGATCAATCGCGATTTGGGCTTCACCGTGACGCAGCTTATCGTCGACGCCAGACAGAACTTCTCCATATATCTCTAGTCGAGTCTGTGGGCACTGCTCTCCAAATGCTTTCAGTGCTGAGTGCAGTATGTGGCTTGGAAACATATCGTTGAGTACGAGACCTATTTGCGGTTCCCAACCCGCAGAGAAGTCAGCGGCTACTTTTTCTGCTGCGCTCGCGGCATGAATGAGATCTTTCGCTCGTTGCAGCATAAGGTTACCCGCGTCGGTCAGCACGGCTTTTCGCCCTTTGTGCTCAAAGACGTTAACCCCTAAACCTTGCTGCATCTTTTGCATTGCGTAGCTGATACTGCTTTGACTTTTTAACAGTTTGTCAGCGGCTGCTTGGAAGCTTCCCTCTTCGATCACTGTGATGAATATGGACCATTGTTCAAGTGATACTTGGGGTATTGGGGTTATTGATCGTGAGGGTAGAGACATGAATGATGGCCTATTCATCTAAAAAAACGATTGAATAGATCGGTTTTAGCCACTACCTAATCAAAAATATAGATATATAATAATCGCATTAGTTCGAAGCAGCAACTTATGAGCGTTGCTTCAACGGTCACTCGAGAAAACAATTTAGCGAGCCTATAGACGTGAGAGAAATAGATAATGAAAATTGTACACATTGATTCAAGTCTCTCGGGTCGTGAAGGCAACTCTTCCATGTTAGCTCAATCGGTTGTGGATCAGTTGGTTGCTCGCCCAGTAGAACAAGGTAAGCAATCAGAGGTTCATTATCGAGATTTAAACCAAGAAGGATTGGGCCATTTAACGAATGAAATCTTTTCAGGTTTTCAATTAGCGCCTGCTGAGCGTAATGAAATTCAACACGCGGCGGCGCAGCGATCTGCAATGTATATTGAAGAATTACGCGAAGCCGATGCGTTAGTGCTTGCGGTACCCATGTATAACTTCGCGGTACCTTCAACAGTAAAAACTTGGATCGACCATGTTGCCCGCGCGGGTATTAGTTTTGCGTATGGCGAGAACGGCCCTGTCGGTTTGTTGAATGTGAAAAAGGCTTACGTGATATCAACACGGGGTGGCCAATATGCGGGTACTGAATTTGATCATCAGGCCCCTTGGGTTGAACAGGTTTTAAAGTTTTTAGGTATTCAAGACGTTGAGTGTATTTTTGCCGAAGGTATGGCCGGTGGCAATGCTGAGCAGTCGCTAGTGGCTGCGAATCAAAAAATTGCTGAATTAGCGTAAACATTAATTAATAAGATTTTGGAGAAAATCATGAGTGCACTTGAATTACAACGCGCAATGAGCGATACGTTATTACAATTGGTGTTAGCGCAAAAAGCACAGTCAAAGAAACAGCGCGAGCTACTTGCTGGGCAAGCGCCTGCTCATGTCACTTCTTCGTCAAAGGTTTATGCTAACGCGGCTTAGATTGGTTTTTTAGAGAGAACGTTAGCGTTTGATAAAACGTGTAAAGCGATTAAACCAATAAGTGCGCAGCTTGCCATTACCCAAGCCATGGGGCTTAAAGTATGTTGCTGGGTCGAGATGAATTGCATCTCGTGCAAGTAAGCCCAAAAAATCCCCACGACAGCGCCTAGGGTAAACTCCGTAACGCCAATGACGGCGGTTGCAGTACCGCTGATATCAGGGAAAAAGTTGAGTGTGCCCGCGGTCGCATTTGCGGCAATTAAGCCAAGTGATCCGACGAACAGCATATTTAATCCTACAACTAAATAGAGACCGGCGTTCGCATAACTGGCAATAATAAGCGCAACGCCGCATACCAATTGTATTACCAATCCTACGGTTAATATATTCATCGAAGAATGATAATGCAGTGCCCAGACATTAATTCGATTCATCAGCATCATTACCAATACATTCGCCCCAAACAAAAAGGGAAATAGTTGCACGCTGACAGCATAGTATTCTAGATACGTAAAAGCGGATGACGTAATGAAGACAAACATACCACTAAAAGCAAAGCTAATCGCCATGATGAAACCCATGGCTTGGCGATGGCTTAATACGCGTTTGTAAGATTGCCAAAGAGAAGGTTTTCTAATGTTATTTTTTGCTAATCTTCGCTCTTTGGTATGTGTTTCAGGCAAACGCCAGAGTAAGAGCAACATAACAAAAAGAGAGTACAGCGACAGGCAGAAGAAAATGGCTTGCCAGTCAAAAAATTTGACGATGAAAGCACCTAGCATAGGCGCGATTAACGGCGCTGACATCATAACGATGGCGACCATGGATAATACTTTGGCCATCTCATCACCGGAAAACAAATCACGAATCATGGCAGAAGAGTTTACCGTTGCCATGCCTCCGCCAACCGCTTGCAATGCCCGTAAAAATAACAGCTGATCGATGGAATCGGTCTGGGTGAGCAATAAACTGGTGATCGAAAAGACTATCAGTCCTAAAGCAATGATCGGTTTTCTACCCATTCGGTCTGAAGCAGGACCTCCAATAAGTTGGCCAATAGCAAAGCCAAAAAGAAAGGTACTGATACTGACTTCAATGTAATGAATCGGTGTTGATAAGTCGGTGGCCATGACTTGCATAGCGGGTAAGTACATATCGATCGCAAAGGGCGCAACCGCGGTAAGCATTGCCAGCAAGATGGCGAGAGATCGTATAGAGGGAGCGGACATCGTATTCCCGAAGTTGATACGTTAAGTCTAATAGATCAGTAAGAATGAACGTTTCATTGTGTGTGTTAAATAATGAAATATTATACGCTGTTGGACTAACCTTTGATCTAAATATTGTTTAAGGCATGACTTAAAAGAAGGCTTAAAAGATTACCTGAACATTGAAAAATCGAGTGTAAAGCACCATCTCTATAAAATCTTAGAAGAGGTTTCATCATGTTATTGTGGTTATGGCAGTTTGTTCGCCCTTATCGAATGCGACTCGTTATTGCAATTATTGCACTAATCGCAACCGCGACTCTCACTTTATCCCTAGGTCAGGGCATAAAGCTTATGATTGATGAAGGCTTTTCAGCCCAGTCCACAGTCGGCTTAGCCAAGGCATTAAGTGTGGTAGGGCTTATTATTTTTGCCCTGTCGACGGGGGCGTATTTTCGCTTTTATATGGTGTCTTGGTTAGGTGAGCGGGTTGTGGCTGATATTCGTAAAAAGCTTTACCGACACTTGGTCAGCCTTCCTCCTAGTTTTTTTGAAGATAATCTAGCAGGTGAAATTCAAAGCCGAGTGACGACTGATACCACTTTATTACAAACCGTAATAGGCTCTTCTTTATCGTTTGCCTTGCGAAATGCCCTGACCTTTATGGGCGGTTTGACCTTGATGTTTATCAGTAACATTAAGCTCACCTTAATCGTACTGCTGGTCGTGCCTTTTATTGTATTCCCACTGATCTATTTTGGTCGTAAGGTTAAAAAATTATCCCGCGCTAGCCAAGACAAAATTGCCACCGTCGGCGCTTGGGCAGGAGAAAGTTTGCAGCACATTAAAGTCGTGCAAGCATTTACCCGCGAAGACATGGTGAATGAGCAATTTGGCCAAGCCGCAGAAGGCGCATTTGAGGTTGCTTTACAACGCATTAGCCAGCGCGCAATCTTGATTGCATTAGTGATGATGTTAGTGATGGGATCGGTTGCGGGCATGATGTTTGTGGGGGGCAGTGATGTGATAGCGGGTGAACTCTCTGCCGGTGATTTAGCCGCGTTTGTTTTTTACGCCATCATGGTGGCAGGTTCACTGGCGGCCGTGACGGAAGTGTATGGCGAAGTGCAAAGAGCGGCGGGTGCGGCTGAACGAATACGAGAATTACTGGCGACGGAAGCAGAGATAAAATCACCAGAAGAAGCATCGTCTGTTTCTTCGGCATCTAATAGCGACGCGCTTATTGAATTTAATAATATGAGCTACGCCTATCCGTCACGTCCAAATACCTACGCCCTTGAGAAATTAAATTTAGCGGTAAAAGCGGGTGAGAGTATTGCTCTTGTCGGCCCATCGGGAGCCGGTAAATCGACGCTGTTTGATCTGCTATTGCGTTTTCGTGATCCACAAAGTGGCGACATTACAATATCGGGTAAACCATTAACGAAGTGGGATCTACAAGAATTGCGCAGCCAGTTTGCCTTGGTGCCTCAGCAGCCGGTTTTATTCAGTGCTAATGTTTGGGATAACCTAAAATATGGACGCCCTGATGCAACCGAAGAAGAAGTCGTGGCTGCGGTCAAAGCAGCCCATGCGCAAGAGTTTATAGAACAGCTTCCTGAGGGTTATCAATCATTTTTGGGTGAACAAGGGGTTAAGCTTTCCGGCGGGCAGAAGCAGAGGCTGGCGATTGCTAGGGCCATATTACGGGATCCGAAAATCCTATTGTTGGATGAAGCGACCAGTGCACTGGATGCTCAAAGTGAATATTATGTGCAGAAGGCATTGGATGCACTAATGAAAGGTAGGACAACATTTATTATTGCTCATCGATTGGCGACTGTTCGGCACGTTGACCGTATTGCGGTTTTTGATCATGGGCAGCTGGTGGATGTGGGCAGTCATGACGAACTGATTGCTAGCTCTGAGTTGTATCGCCGCTTAGCAGAGTTGCAGTTTCAAGTAGGGGAAGCCGTTTAAATCACTGGGTGATGGCATTACGAATGGTACTTTGAAGTAATCAATAAAAAAGGGCGAATCTATTAAAATAGATCCGCCCTTTTTTCTGCAGATTCATGCAGGTTACTGTTTAAATTAAACCATTAACCAGTACCGCAATAATAGCGGCAGGTGCTAAGAAACGAAGCGTGAAGTGCCAAGCTTTAAATACCATTGGGTTATTAATGCCCACTTCTTTCATCATCGTCGTTTTAGACATTGTCCAGCTAGCGAAGAGTGCAATCAGTAATCCACCCAGTGGCAACATAACGTTCGTTGTTGCGAAGTCTAATAAATCAAAAACAGTTTTATCAAGCAACTTCACATCAGACCAAATATTGAAAGAGAATACCGTCGCTAAGCCTAATAACCAAGCACACAGACCAATGATTAAAGCCGCCGCTGCACGGCCCATTTTATATTTTTCAATCATCCATGCAACGATCGGCTCGGCTAAAGAAATAGCAGAACTCCAGGCGGCAAAAGAAACCAATACAAAAAACATCGTGCCAAAAATAACGCCCGCACTCATCTGTCCAAAGGCAATCGGTAACGTTTGGAATAGAAGACCTGGACCCGCACTGGGCTCTAAGCCGTTCGCAAAAACGATGGGGAAAATTGCTAAACCGGCCATAATAGCAACCGCAGTATCTAAGAAAGCAACGATCACCACTGTTTTAGCGACTGATGTATTCTCTGGCATATAAGCGCCATAAGCCATAATCGCGCCTAAACCTAAGCTTAACGTGAAGAAGGCATGGCCCAATGCAACGATGACACTTTGAGGGCTGAGTTTACTAAAATCAAAGTTGAACATAAACGAAAAACCTTGAGCAAAACCACTAGAGCTCAGAGAATAACCAAATAGAATGAACAGTAAGATGAATAGCGCGGGCATTAATACTTTAATCGCTTTTTCCAAACCTGCATTCACACCGCGAGCGACAATAACCAAAGTCAATATCATAAAGACAGTGTGCCAGATGGTTAGTTGAGTGGGGTCGCCTAACAGGTTACCAAATATTTTACCTGAATCCGCTGCGCTGATATCGACAAATGATCCACTCGCCATTTCGACTGTATAAGACAGTGCCCAGCCAGCGATAACAGAATAGAAGGATAAGATTAGGAAGCCGGCAATTGCGCCCATCCAGCCGATACTTGCCCAGAATGGATTGGCACCTGCTTTTTGTGCGAGAGCCTTCATCGTATTAATGGGGCTTTGGCGACCCATGCGACCTAAAGATACTTCTGCAATCATTACTGGAATACCAATAATACAGATACACAAAAGATAGACTAGTACAAATGCACCGCCTCCATTTTCACCCGTAATATATGGAAATTTCCAGATATTACCTAGACCAACAGCAGAACCTGTTGCGGCTAAAATAAATAACCAGCGGCTTTTCCAAAAGCCGTGCATGCTTGTATTAGAAGACATTGCGTGTCCTTTCTTCTTAAAGAATTACAAAGTATTTCAGAATTCTAACCACTAGGTTAGAAATTTAGCGGAGAAAGATAGCATAATTAAAGCTAACTATTTTTAAAATAGTTAGGGTGATATCCGTTTATCTCCACTACAGATCAATATAAAAGCTAGCATCAATCACTAGTTAAGAAGAATAATATAGACGTTAATTATCGTTAGTTACATAGGCAACCTAAAATTTTACACTATGGGTTGTCAATTAAGTCAGCTTTCATGCAGTGTTCTTGTGTCGATTCAGGTTGGTTTAAAAATGACCAGTGTCGTGGTGTGGTGTGAGTGTTTTAATTCATCACTAACGTTTTAGAACGTGCCGGCACTGCATTGCAGACTCGTTTGGGTTGGGTAGACCAAGAAAAAGTTGAACACAGCATTAAAATAGAAACTCTCTTGGTCGTTGGCTGATGCGCTAACCAATGACGCCGATATTACTGTCGCGGGTGACACGACCCTTGGCAATGTAACTCTAACTGCGGTTTACATTCAAAAATTAGCGGCTGAAAGGGATGCTGCAAAAGCTAACTTAGAGGCTGCTCAAGTATCAGCTAAACAAAAAAACTAATACTCACTTGGGTGTTGGTCAAGGCGAAGACGATGATGCTTTTGCTCGTCAGTTAAAGTTAACCTTCTATGGCCAGGTTTGGTATCAATCTTCAGAAAGCCGTTCAGTTCGCTTTGAACATGTTGACTGCGGTGATGCATTGGTAGCACGTGTTTGCATTGAGATATTTTTTCATACAGTATTTCTTTTTTATTATTTTAGTTGCTGCAAGGCTTCGGGTGTATCGACATCGATTAAACAAGCCTCATCGATAATATCGAGTAACGTTTGTTGCTCAATTATTGTCTTTGCACCATCATCCCCCGTTAACTGACTTAATTCAAATCCATATTTCTGTGGGAAATAGACCGGGTGAGAGGGGGTTTGTCTTCCATTTTCTAAAAAGCTTGGCCTAACAATATCGTCTGGATGTTTAATAATACTATTCATCAGCGCTTCCATTACTTGAAGGCTAAGAGCCGGCATGTCTGCCAGAGAAATCATCCATCCTTTCGATGTCTGATTGATTTTTATGCCGTAAGAAATGCTGTGTCCCATGCCTAACGGTGCATCGGGGCAAATAGTATGAAATATGTTTTTTGCGGTCAGGTAATCAATTAATACTGTGTTATCTGCACGGGTTATTACGCACAATGTTAATTGATACTTGCGTGCGATTACCTGCAAAGGCGCTAAGCTATGTGCAATGACAGGGCGGCCATCTGACATGGTAGCGAATAATTTATCGCTACCAAAGCGGCTGGATTGTCCTGCGGCTAGTACGAGTATCGCAAAGCCCGGTTTCATGAAATTGTTTGCCGCAGTGATCGCTCTGCAATCAGTTGAGCGGCGACAGAAATGGCAATTTCATAGGGTGTTTTACTGTGAATGTTTAATCCTATTGGCGCGTGTAGGTGCTCAATTTCTTCAGTATTCAGTTCCAGTTCAAGTAGCCGTTCACGGCGCTTAGTTGAAGTGATTAACGATCCCATAGCACCGACATAAAATGCATCTGTTTTTAGTGCTTGCATCATGGCCATATCATCAACTCGGGGATCATGAGCGAGTGCAACAATCGCACAATGATGATCATGAAAAGCGTTAGCGATTAAATCATCTGGCATCCCCTTAATAATTTCAACACCGTCAACATGCCAGCCTTGTAAAAACTCATCACGAAAATCACACAATGTGATTTCAAATTCAAGATTCTTACAAATTTCAGCCAAACAACGAGATACTTCACCCGCGCCAATTAACAGCAGCTTGTCTTGGGGTTTTATTCCATGGATTATTTTATCTGTGGTGCGTTGAATCTCATGTTCGTTGATCTCGCTAACCGCTTGTATGCTGTGTTTAACCAAATCAATGTGGCGGCTGATCCCTTGTCGTGAGTGCAAAGCATTTTCGAGTATTCGAAAATGGAGTTGATCTTGTGGTTTTATTTTTTCTAACAGAATATCCAGATGGCCACCACAAGGAAGTGCGAGCCGCGACGTTTGTTCGGGGCTGTCACCGTAGCGAATAGTCGTTGGGCACACAACGTGTGAACTAGGCTCACTACTGGCTAGTTGGCTCATTAACTCTTGTTCAATACAACCACCTGAAAGAGAACCAATAATGCCTTTTTCTGGATGATAAATCATCATAGACCCTACGGGTCTAGGAGATGATCCATATGTTTCAATAACGGTGGCTAACCAAGGTTGAACCCCTTGCGCTAACCACAGGTTGAGTTGTTCGATTACAAATCGATTACTGCCATTCATAAGAAATTAATAACTACCCTAATGTAAGGGGCAATGAATTAAAAAATTGCCCTGTGTTAGCGGTGATTGCATTGGCAACGGCCGCCGCAAGGGGGGGGACACCTGGCTCACCAACCCCTGTAGGACTCTCATCACTTTCAATAATATGCACGTCGATTTGGGGTGATTCGTTGATGCGTAATAATTGATAATCATGGAAATTGGTTTGCTGTGGTATACCGTCTTTAATCGTTATCTTTCCATATAACGCCGCCGTCAGCGCGAAAATAATGCCACCTTCCATTTGGGCGACGACCGTATCAGGGTTAACCACTTGTCCACAATCAACGACGCAGACGACGCGTTTTACTTTAATTTGATTATCTTCGATGCGGACATCGGCAATCTCCGCAACCCAGGTGCCAAAGGATTTATGAATCGAAATACCTTGTGAACAGCCAGGCAATGGTGATCCCCAGTGAGCTTTATCTGCCGCCATTTTTAAGACGGCTTGAGCCCTAGGGTGTTTGTTTAATAAATCATATCGAAATTGATAAGAATCCTTTTTCGATTTTATAGCGGGTGATTGGGCAAGTCTCTCGATAAAACTTTCAACAATAAAGCCATTATGAGAATAGCCAACACTGCGCCAATTACCGACTAAAATTCCGCTATCGGATTTTTTATAGTCGACGTTGATATTCGCAAAGTCATAAGGAATGGCTTCCGCACCTTCAAAGATTGAACCATCAGCAGGCGTCATAATACCTTCCCCCATTTTGCCCACACGTTCTAACATGCCAAACATGAATTTCGGCATAAAAGGATATTGTGCGACAGCCGCATCACCGACAAAATAATCGAAAACACCCGAACCTGCCATTTGATGATTCCAGCCTGATATTTCACCGGCTTTATTAATGCTTGCGCTGAGCTTGTGATAACTGGAAGGGCGATACCAATCGCGTTGGGTATCTTCTTCTCGTGACCAAATTAACTTAATTGGCTGTTGTGATATTTCACTAATCGCGGCCGCTTCAGCGATAAAATCTTGGTTAATACGACGACCAAAGCCACCCCCTATGAAGGTGGTATGTATTTTAATATCAGCAAGCGAATAGTCAGTCGCTTTAGCAGCCGCGACTTGTGCCATATCAGGTGATTGCGTTGGCGCCCAAACTTCTAAGCCGTCAGGTGTTGCCCAAGCCGTACAGTTTTGTGGTTCTAACGTTGCGTGTGCTAAAAAAGGCATTTCATATTCGGCGGTGATGGTTTGTGCTGCATTTTCTAACGCATATGTTATATCCCCTTCGCTGCGCACATTGTTGCCACTACCCGACGCGAGATCTTTTTTATATTGAGCAAAGATACTGGCATCATCGATGTGAGTTAATTCACTCTCGTGCCACTCAACGGTTAATGCTTTTTGTGCTTTACGCGCTTGCCAATAGCTTTTTGCGACAATGGCAACACCTATTGCATGAGGCTTGTTAACGGCGAAAACCTGTTCAATACCCGGCATTTTTTTGATCTGGCTAGCATCAAAACTCTTAATCTGACTATCCCAGCGGCCCGCGCGTGTAAATACCGCGTACTTCATGCCAGGAAGTTCAGTATCGATGCCGTAGTCAGCGGTCCCTGTTGCTTTTTTAAGGGCATCAAGACGTTTGTTGTATTTACCAATAACTTTAAAATCGGCTTTGTCTTTTAGGGGGATATCACTAGGAACTGAGTAAGTAGCAGCGATGCTGGCAAGTTGTCCAAATGTAATTGTCTGACCATTTTGTTGATGCCCCGCAGCATTATTAATGACAATACCGTTCTCTGCACTGCAATCTGCTTCGCTAATGCCCCAAGTACGTGCGGCGGCTTTAATCAGCATTATGCGAGTAGCGGCGCCCGCTTCACGCAATATTTGCCAGCTGCTGGCAACACTGGTGCTACCACCGGTAATTTGAATACCATAAATCGTATTACGATAAATAGAATCAACACCGGCAAAGGTGATATTGACGTTTTCTGGGTCGACTTCGAGTTCTTCGGCTAATAGAGTCGTCATGCCGGTATAGGTACCTTGGCCCATTTCTACGCGGTCGAGTACAAAATGAATGCTGTTATCGCTGTCGATACGAAGCCAAGCGTTGGTATTCCACTGATCAGTATCACCTGCTTGGGTCATGCCCCCATTTTTTAAGGTCGCACAACTGGGCAGTGCGATGGTCATCATTAAGCCGCCACTGCCGATTGCTGTGGCTTTAAGGAACGTACGTCGCGTTTGTTTAAGCTCAGTCATTGAAATATCTGATGTTGATGAAGTCATTATTTTGTCTCCATGATATTGGTGAACAGTTCGCTGTGGTGGGTGGCTTTGTTAGCGGCTATTGATTGGATCGCGGCTTTAATGCGTGGATAAGTCCCGCAACGGCAAATATTTCCGCTCATTGCGTTATCAATGTCTTGATCATTAGGTTGCGCATTGCTCGCGAGTAATGCCGTTGCTGACATTATTTGCCCAGACTGACAGTAACCGCACTGGGGTACGTTATGTTCTGCCCATGCTTTTTGTACTGAACTTGGGGATTCAATATTCCCTAAGCCTTCTATAGTGGTAATCGCTTGGCCTGCAACAGCACTGACGGGTGTAATGCAGGTGCGAATAGGGTTGCCGTTCAAATGCATGGTACAGGCACCGCATAGACCCGCTCCGCAGCCAAACTTGCTGCCCTTAAGGGATAAATAATCACGAACGACCCATAAAAGTGGGGTATCGGCTTCGACATCGAGGGAGTGTTCGATCCCATTTACGGTTAGCTTAATCATTGTTATGTTCACTTTTTATAATGGGTCTGATGGAGCGAGATTAGCAAGTGCGCATGCATGACGCAAAGTTACTTGAATTCTATGTCAGGAGTCGAGGTGTTTTCTGCTAAAATCTGGCTATTATTCTCATCTTAAGACAATGAAGGCAATCTGATGGCAAAAAAGTTCTATGTGATTTGGGTTGGGCGAGAACCGGGTATTTATACCGATTGGCCTACGGCTCAGAAGCAAGTGATTAAATTTGCCGGGGCTAAATACAAGTCGTTTCCAACAAAAACCGAAGCAGACGCCGCATTCTCGGGCGGTTCCGTTTCTTCTGTTGCAACTTCAGAATCAAAGACGAGCGGGTCGAGTGTCAAAACAAGCCGAGGTAATAATTTGTCGGCCCCCCCGATTAAAACCGACGTCGTGATTTATTGTGATGGTGGTTGCGATCCCAATCCAGGTAAAGCCGGCTCTGGCGTGGCGGTTTATCAAGGTGATCAGCTGATTCAGCTTTGGTATGGGGTTTATAACCCAAATGGGACTAATAATACGGCTGAGTTGAGCGCGTTATTTTATTCGTTGCAGCTTGCACAGCGCGCGACAATACAAGGTTTAAGTGCACAAGTTTTGTGTGACTCACTGTATTCGATTCAGTGCATTCGTGATTGGGCAGTGGGCTGGGAGAAAAACGGCTGGAAGAAAAAAACAGGGGAAATCAAAAACCTCGAAATTATTAAACAGGCTTATGTTTTATACAACGAGATTAAAAAAGTCGTCTTATTATCTCATGTGAAGGCACATGCGGGCACGGAAGGTAATGAACTAGCCGACCGCATGACAATGATTGCGGTTGATCGTAAAGATCTAGGCTGGGTGCAGTATGAGCAAGATTCACACGGTGGTTTTAATATCCCTGCGCTACTAAAGATGCGAGCGGGTTAATATACTGGCATCTTACTTGGTGAAACTAAGAGAAATTACTCTTGTGGCGTGTGCCAATCAGCGGCTTGCTGTGAGTCGCTATTTTTGGCATCGACCCAGCGTTCGCCTGCGCTACCTTGAGTATCTTGAGTGCTTTCTTTCTTCCAAAATGGCGCTTCGGTTTTTAAACTATCCATTATGAATTGGGAAGCTTCATAAGCGCTAATGCGATGAGCGCTACTAACCCCTACCAAAACAATCTGATCCGTTGCGTGTAGCTCGCCAATACGATGAATGATTCGAATGCCCTCTAAAGGCCAGCGCTGCTCAGCTTGTTGGACAATACTGTTCAATACATTTTCCGTCATGCCCGGATAATGTTCTAACGCCATGCTATTGACCTGAGTATTGTCACTAAAATCTCTTACCAACCCGACGAACATAACAATAGCACCGCTTTGCAGGCTTCGCTCACGGAGTTGCAAATATTCATTGGCAAAATCAAAGTCTTCAGTTTGAACAGATATCACGATAAACCCCTGATAGAGTCTTTAAAGAAAGTTGTAAGGGACAGACTCAAAATTAATAATAACAGTATGCGCTTTTAGCTAAAATTACACAAAACGAGGCTGAGCTTGATAAGACTTATGCCCAATAATGGTTATGTAAACATGCCAGACAGTTTAACTAATAAACAAGTACTTGCACAAAAACTTATAAATATATTGGCCTTGAAAGATGCCGGAGACCGATATCTCTAATGTTCGAGCTAACACAAGGTTGATCTAGGTGGATATAATCACATGAAGGCCTAGTTAATTGATAATTAGGCCTTTTTTGTGTCTTGACACCAGAAATTGCAAGAGTAATCTGGATGAACAATAAATGCTTATAGGAAAGCAATATGCCATACCACGACAACGTTGTAGATGAACTGAATTTGCTTGTAAAATTTAACCTGCGTTCAATGCAAGAAGGCATTAAAGTGCACCATGATGCGGAGATCTCTCTCGTTGAGGCTGCAGAGCGTTTACACAGCAAGGGTATGATTACCCAAATTGACGGTGGTTATTTGACCGACCGAGGCGTTGAAACCGCCGAAAAAGCCCATGCGTTAGTGGCAGCACTAGAAGTGAAAATGATCTAAGTAGAGATTCATTTTAACTGGGCAGGTATTGCATGATGAACTGCGGGCCTGCCTATACATTGTATTCAGATCTTCTATCATCCTCTTTAGACTCTTTTCTAGAGTTCTTCTCAGTTCAACTAGCCCATAATCAATAATAACCGTTCTTCTTTTAGCAACTTCTGTTGTGTTTGTAGTTCTTTACCTCACGCGGTTATGATCTATTTTTTTGTTGTGTGGCTTTAAAATCGTGTATTGTCGTAAATAGCAGGCACAAAAAAGGACGCTAATAGTGTTTACAACACCGCGTCCTAAATTGAGTAAAAATGGTGGGCCTTCGCAGACTTGAACTGCGGACCTGTCGATTATGAGTCGAATGCTCTAACCAGCTGAGCTAAAGGCCCCACTATCCTCTA
>JBNMOT010000038.1:0-25703 GCA_051275515.1 Oleispira sp.
AATTTAATTAATTGTCGGTAATCTGTAAAAATTATAAAGTGATTTTATTTCGACTGAAAAGTTTAATCTATTTAACTTTACAGGCAAAATTAAAACCTTCTACATGAGTTGGATCGCTTTTTTTATTACCTTTTTTGTCTGTTTCAATTACGCACTGCTATTAATAGCCATTGCTAATAGTTTGGGTTTAGACTTTTCACAAATTAAAACATTATTGATTCAGAACGTAGCGTTAACCATCCCAGCACGGTTAATAATTGGTATATTAACGGACTGTTATAGTCCAGAATTATTTATTCTGCCTTGCTGGTTATCTGTTCCATTCCTTGTTTTATGTTTGCGTTGGCTGATAATTTTGCACGAGCAGTGCTTGCACGGTTTATGTTGGGCTTCGTATAGTAAGCGAATGGTTTCCAGCAAAAGAGTTAAGTACGGCAGAAGGTGTTTATGGCAGTTGGGGTAACTTTGGTTCTGCTGCTGCAACCTTCACGCTCCCCGTTATTGCATTGGCATTTTTTTGGGGGGGGTGATGGTCGGAGATATACGGTGGGTATTACGGGGGCGGTAAGTTTTATTTTTTGTTTTTTTTATAGAAATGTTATGGATATTCTTAAAGTTTCTAAGTACTTTACCTCAAAACATTGATGCGCTCGAAATAACCAGTAAAGGCGACTTCTACTTATTGATTATTATGAAGCTGCCCACGTACGCTGCGCCAACACTATTGATCTTAAAGGCAGGTCTTGCGGCGGGTTACTTCGCGATGTCTTTGGTCGATGGCTCTTGGCCCTTAGGGCTTACGGTAGTGACGGTAGTGACGGTAATGGCATGTTCTTTCTTTGTACAGGAGAGGGCGCGGTGTTTGCAGTGACAGCGGTTGTTGGTTTCCTTGTCTTGCTAATGATGGAAGATGGTTCCGTACAGATGAGCGATGTGAGCTAAGTATGTTTTTTAAACTTGCCTATATTTCATTTGAGTTATATTTTGTAATAACACACATTTTTTGAGATTTATGATGAAAAAAACACTCATATTGTTGATCATGTTAGGCAGTTTTTCTGCACTCGCCGATTCAGTTTATTGGATTGATGTGCGAACCGCTGCTGAATATAATACAGGGCATTTGGAAGGGGCCGTTAATATACCTCATGGTGAAATTGCCAATGAGATTGGTGGATTAACCCAGGATAAAAATGCTGAAATTTATGTGTATTGCCGAAGTGGTGGTCGAGCAGGTAAGGCGTTGAATGCTTTAGAGGAGCTAGGCTATACGCAAGTGGTTAATGAAGGTGGATATAATGACGTTGTAGAAAAGATGAAGAAAGTGGAGGCTAAGCCAAACTCTAATGGGTATTAATATTGGTTGGGGCACAAGCCACTATTCGTTTGGAAACCACTACTCGTTCGAAAGATACTGAACAAGTAGTTTAAAGGTCATGAAATATCCGGTTTCACGCCATCAAGTGGTTTTATAACGAGAACGTCACAGGGTACGCGGTCGATAATTCTTTCTGCCGTATTACCCAGCAATACTCCTGAGAATCCTTCTCTCGCCACACTTCCTATCACTACAAGATCTGCTTCAATTTCTTTTGCCATTAATTCAACAACATCGTCAGGATCACCTTCGGTAATGTGAATATGATCATCATTGATGTTGTATTTCTTTGCGTAGTGATCGCACTCATCTTTGTGTTGTGCCGTGATATATTTCTGAATATCGTCGGGTGCCGTTACTTCAGGCACCATAGCAAAAGCCAATGCGACCATAGGGTATGAATTGACTAGATGCAGATCAGTAGCAAAATGATCGGCTAGGTGTTCGGCAAAATCTAGAATATTTTCATTAATTAATCGATGTCCTTCATCGTGAGATGTCGCATCGATTGACGCAAGGATTCGATTGTTTACCCAAGGTTTGGCCGATTTAACTAACATTACCGGGGCGGGGCAGTGACGCAGTAAACTCCAGTCACTGTGAGTGAATATACGATCGATTATACCGTGATGTGTTTCGGTGCCTTTAATTACCAAGTCAAAATCTGAATGACTCATTGAAGCCATAACGGCATTGTGAATATTTTTTTGCCAATGCGCTTCTGTCGAAACCTTTATGCCTTTTTTTTCAGCCTCGGTGGCAAAACTTTCTAACCATAATTCGCAGTGATTAATAAGCGCCGTTTTAATTTTCTGCTTGGTTTCTGAGGCTAGCGAGGAGCTATCTTCGCAGTAACTCTCAAAACAACTGCCTATAATTGTAATGTCAGCCTTTACCGCGCTGGCTAATGTTAAGGCTCGATCAAAGGCGTGCTGTTCTGGATGTTCGCTATCGAGTACGACCAGGATGTGATTAATATCTAGCATTATGAGCTCCTCAAGAGATAAAATTAATGCAGGGTCGTAGAATTTTAACGAGCTCTGCTTTAATTTAATGTACCGCAAAATGTTTCGTTTAAATTGCCTTATATCAATAGTCTAGGCCTTTATCAGGGCAATAAAAGCTTTTGCTGCGTTTGAAAGGGTGCGGTCTTGTAAATAAAGAAAGCCTAATGGACGAGTAAGAATTATTTGATCTACATTTAATGCCGTTATTCCAATTTCTTCTGCGTTATCAAGCATTGATTCGGGTAATAAACTCCAGCCCAAGCCAACGGAGACCAGCATTTTAATGGTCTCTAAATAGTTGGTGGGCATAGGGGTATGAAGAGGGAGGTTTTGTTGTTTAAATTTATCCACCAGCAATTTGAATGTAAAGGTATTGTTTTCAGGCAGGATGGCAGAATAGCGACTGAGATCACTCAGTTTGATCTGTTCAAGCAGGTTAAGTGGGTGCTCTTTCGCGCACACAAATACCATTTTATCGTGCCAAAGCACTTCGCTGATCATGCCTTCTGGAGAGTGGTTGGTATTTGAGGTTTCTAGTGTGGTCAATGCCAGTTCAACCTGTCTCTTGGCAACGGCCTGGTATGCAGACTCAGACCCCATAAAACTTAAGTTAAGCTCGGCGAGTGGAAATTGGCTAACAAATGACTTTAAAA
This sequence comes from Oleispira sp., assembly GCA_051275515.1. Taxonomy (GTDB): domain Bacteria; phylum Pseudomonadota; class Gammaproteobacteria; order Pseudomonadales; family Oceanobacteraceae; genus Oleispira. The sequence continues at coordinate 3,039 of JBNMOT010000038.1, forward strand.
ATGACGGTAATCTATGTAAGCCAATATGATGGCTGGTCCCCAGTTTAAGACTGCCTTCTACTTGCTGATTCATATTACGCATCGACAATTGCGTATCTATGACGAGTTGCACAATTTCTTTGGCCTTAGGCAGAAGTGAAAGTCCAGTATCCGTTAGGCTTAAGCTACGATTGTGGCGGTCAAATAGAGGGCTATTCAGTTGTTCTTCTAAGCCTTTAATGCGTTTGCTGACTGCAGGCTGAGTAAGGTGTAATTGTTCAGCCGCCAATGAAAACGACCGTTGCTCTGCCACCGTGATAAAGGCTGTTAGTGCTTGGATGTCCATGCTGTGTTTTCCTATTAAAATATGTATCACTGAATAGTGTTGCTTAAAGTGTCGCTGAATATAAGTATTCCTAATAGTAATGCACTTTATGAAAAATATGAATTGGAGTTATTTGTAATTGTTTCGTATGATAAAGCTATCAAAGAAGAAAGACATCAAAGAAGCTTCTTGTTCAAATTAATCATACAGCCATGAGAGAGCGCTATGACGGGTAAAACACTTTATGACAAGTTGTGGGATTCACACTTGGTCAAGCAACGTGATGACGGTACGGCTTTAATTTATATTGATCGTCAATTATTACACGAAGTGACCTCACCACAAGCGTTTGAAGGTCTTCGTATTGCAGGTCGTAAGCCGTGGAAACTGAGCGCCAACCTAGCAACCCCTGATCACAACGTACCAACAACGAAAACTGAACGTGCCGTCGGCATTGCAGGTATTCAAGATCCCGTCTCTAAAATTCAAGTTCAAACTTTAGATGACAACTGTAATGAATTTGGTATTACCCAGTTCGACATGATGGACAAACGTCAAGGTATTGTTCACGTTGTAGGCCCAGAGCAAGGCGCGACATTGCCTGGAATGACGGTTGTATGTGGTGACTCCCATACCGCAACACACGGCGCCTTTGCAGCGTTGGCACATGGCATCGGCACCTCTGAAGTGGAACATGTATTAGCCACTCAGTGCTTGATTCAGCGTAAAATGAAGAACCTTTTAATCAAGGTTGAAGGCACGTTAGGCGACGGCATTACTGGCAAAGACGTGGTATTGCATGTCATTGGCGTAATCGGTACTGCCGGTGGTAACGGTTGTGCGATGGAGTTTGGCGGTAGCGCGATTAGTAGTATGAGCATGGAGGGTCGTATGACCATGTGCAACATGGCAATCGAAGCGGGCGCGCGCGTAGGCATGGTTGCGTTTGATGAATTGACCGCGGCCTATGTTAAAGGCCGCGACTTCTCACCGAAAGGCGATCACTGGGATATGGCGGTTGCGCAGTGGGCTGATTTAACCTCTGATGAAGACGCTGTTTTTGACAAGGTTGTTGATATTAACGCCGAAGATATTAAACCGCAGGTAACTTGGGGAACGTCCCCTGAAATGGTGACCACAGTAGACGGTTTTGTACCGACGTTAGAAGACGCAAAAGACGATGTAGAGCGCAGTGGTTTTGTTCGTGCTTATGAATACATGGGATTAACCCCAGGCCAAGCGATTACCGACATTAATCTTGATCGTGTTTTCATTGGTTCATGTACTAACAGCCGCATTGAAGATTTACGCGCGGCTGCGGCTGTTGCGAAAGGCAATAAAGTCGCGGCTTCTGTACTTCAGGCTTTGGTTGTACCGGGTTCTGGCTTAGTTAAAGAACAAGCTGAAAAAGAAGGTTTAGATAAAATCTTCATCGAGGCAGGCTTTGAATGGCGTGAGCCAGGTTGCTCTATGTGCTTAGCGATGAACGCGGATAAGTTGGGCAGTGGTGAGCATTGTGCTTCAACGTCTAACCGTAACTTTGAAGGTCGCCAGGGCTATGGCGGCCGCACGCATTTGGTCAGCCCAGCAATGGCAGCTGCCGCTGCGATTGCCGGTCATTTTGTTGATGTTCGTCAGTTTGAATTGGTTAAATAAGGAGCGATAGTATGAAGGCATTTGTTAAGCAAAGCGGTATTGTCGCTCCAATGGATCGAGCCAATATCGATACGGATATGATTATTCCGAAGCAATTTTTAAAATCGATCAAGCGCAGTGGCTTTGGCCCGAACTTGTTTGATGAGCTACGCTATCTTGATGAAGGTCAGCCAGATGCGGATAACTCGAGTCGTCCATTGAATCCGGACTTTGTATTAAATCAGCCACGCTATAAAGGTGCGTCTGTTTTGATTACGCGCGAAAACTTTGGTTGTGGTTCTTCTCGCGAGCACGCGCCTTGGGCATTAGAAGATTTTGGTTTTAATATCATTATCGCCTCTAGCTATGCGGATATTTTCTTCAATAATAGTTTTAAAAACGGTCTTTTACCGATTGTATTAGAAGAAACTATTATCGATGGTTTATTTGCAGAAGTTGCCGCAACCGAAGGCTATGAATTGACCGTCGATTTAGAAAATCAAAACATTGTTAAGCCTAATGGCGATACCATTCCCTTTGAAGTAGATGCGTTCCGTAAGCATTGCTTATTAAACGGTTTAGACGACATTGGTTTGACCTTACAAGATGCTGCTGACATCACGGCGTATGAAGTAATACGCAAAGCATCTTCGCCTTGGTTGTTTTAAACGCTACCGTTATTACATCATTACATTATTACATTATTTATATAGTTAAGTTGGAATTGAAATGTCTAAAAAAGTATTGATTTTACCCGGTGACGGTATTGGTCCAGAGATAGTCACCGAAGCTGAAAACGTATTGCTTGCGGTGAACGAAAAATTTAACCTAGGCCTTGAGTTTGATCACGGTCTAGTCGGTGGTGCTGGTTATGATGCAAAGGGTCATCCATTACCACAAGAGACCATGGAAAAAGCCAGAACGGCGGATGCCATTCTTCTAGGCGCCGTTGGCGGTCCTAAATGGGATACCCTTGAAGATCGCGAAATGCGTCCAGAAAAAGGCCTTTTAGGTCTTCGTTCTGGTCTAGAATTGTTCGGTAACTTACGCCCCGCAATTCTCTACCCTCAGCTTGCAGATGCTTCATCATTGAAGCCTGAAGTAGTTTCAGGTCTAGACATCTTGATCGTGCGCGAACTAACGGGTGGCATTTATTTTGGCCAGCCACGGGGCATTCGTACATTAGAAAACGGCGAACGTGAAGGTTATAATACTTATGTATATCGTGAGTCTGAAATTCGTCGCATCGGTAGAGTTGCTTTTGAAGCCGCTAAAAAACGTGGCGGAAAGTTATGTTCAGTCGACAAAGCCAACGTATTAGAAGTAACCGTATTGTGGCGTGAAATTATGACTGAAATGGCAAAAGACTACCCAGAAGTAGAGCTGTCGCACATGTACGTTGATAACGCCGCGATGCAGCTTGTGCGTGCGCCAAAGCAGTTTGATGTCATGGTCACCGGCAACATGTTTGGTGACATTTTATCCGATGCCGCCGCCATGCTAACGGGGTCAATCGGCATGTTGCCGTCAGCGTCTTTAGATAAAAACAATAAAGGCATGTACGAGCCCTGCCACGGCAGCGCCCCTGATATAGCTGGCCAAGGTATCGCTAACCCATTGGCTACGATTCTTTCAGCAGCAATGATGTTAAGATACTCATTAGGCGAAAATGCGGCGGCGGCAGCCATTGAGAAAGCGGTCAGTGATGTTCTGGATCAAAATCTACGTACACCAGACATCTATTCTGACGGCATGACAAAAGTGAGTACCGCTGAAATGGGTGCCGCAGTTGTAAGCGCGCTTTAAGCTACAAATAAAATTATTTACCGGGCGTTTAATATTGCTTAGGTTGGGAGAAAACAATGAAAACTGTAGGTTTAGTAGGCTGGCGTGGCATGGTTGGATCCGTGCTAATGCAACGCATGGAAGCAGAGAACGACTTTGCTGAGATTAATCCCGTATATTTTACGACCTCGCAAGCAGGGCAACCTGCGCCTGTTTTGGGTGGTAAAGAAGCGCCTGCACTTAAAGATGCCTTTGATATTGAAGAACTAAAAGCCATGGACGTCATTATTACGTGCCAAGGTGGTGATTATACGTCAGCCGTTTACTCAAAGTTGATGAACTCTGGTTGGAAAGGCCATTGGATTGACGCAGCCTCAAGCTTGCGCATGAAAGATGATGCCGTGATCGTATTAGATCCCGTGAACAAAAACGTGATTAAAGATGCGTTGCATAACGGCAGCAAAACGTTTGTTGGCGGAAACTGTACGGTTTCACTGATGCTAATGGGCCTCGGTGGTTTGTTTGAAAATGGTTTAGTTGAGTGGTTGAGCTCACAAACCTATCAAGCAGCGTCGGGCGGTGGTGCCAAACACATGCGTGAACTGCTGACTCAAATGGGTCAGTTAAACTCAGTGGTTGCCGATAAATTGGCCGACCCACGAAGCGCAATTTTAGACATCGACCGTATCGTTGCTGAAACGCAGCGAAACGGCACCATGGATACAACCAACTTTGGCGTCCCCTTGGGTGGCAGCTTAATTCCATATATTGACTCCGAGTTAGAAAATGGCCAGAGCCGAGAAGAGTGGAAAGGGCAGGCAGAAACGAACAAAATTCTAGCAACCGGTAATGACATTATTCCCGTTGATGGTAACTGCGTGCGCATCGGTTCAATGCGCTGCCACAGCCAAGCGTTTACCATCAAACTGAAAAAAGATGTACCGATGGATGAAATTAACGCGATGCTAAATGAACATAGCCAGTGGTCAGGAGTTGTACCTAATACCAAAGAAGCGACTATTGCAGGCTTAACACCTACAGCCGTAACAGGGACGCTAAATGTGCCAGTTGGTCGTTTGCGTAAAATGAATATGGGACCTCAATACTTGAATGCTTTCTCTGTTGGTGATCAATTATTGTGGGGGGCTGCAGAGCCTTTACGTCGTATGTTACGCATTTTATTGGAAGATTAAGTACTAGTGCAGAACAACTAAAAAATCGAAATTTGCAAAATGAAGCTTTGGATATTCTGAGGTATGATGTTTCATTTTGTGAATAAGCTCACACTTTAGTTTTGAAAGCTGGTTAAAAGATAGCCTGAAAGGCCCGTCAAACGTGAGATATCAGTTGAGAAACATTGCGAAAACTCCATTTATAACTGATACTTGCGATTATTAATAAACGGAATCTATGCGTTTGTGAGAAACGGATTTAAGATTCATGAACTTAATTTGGTTTTATTGTTTGCAAAACCGGCATCAAGCAGTCTAATAACAACAAGGAAGCAGAGAATGAAGCGCACGCTTTTAAGTACTCTAGTGATCACCAGCACCCTTGGCCTGAGTGCCAATGTGTTTGCACTGGGTATGGGTGAGCTTGAATTAAAGTCCACACTCAATCAGCCTCTACAAGCAGAAATCAAGCTGAGCAATATTGACGATCTTACTGAGTGGGAAATCAAGCCATCTTTAGCTTCTGACGGAGATTTTGACCGTGCAGGTGTAGAGAAAGTATTCTTTCTAAGTGATATCGATTTTGAAATCAAAGGAAATCGTATCGTTTTAACCAGTGACAAATCCGTTACTGAGCCCTTTTTAAATTTCTTAGTTCAAGTTAATTGGCCTTCAGGCCGTGTATTGCGAGAATATACACTGTTACTTGATCCTCCTGTGTTTGATGATGCGATTCAGCCTTTAGCGGCTAAGCAAACATCTCAGCGTATAGAAACACAAACTGTAGCAACAGCGCCTTTAAAAGCCGCAAAAAATCCCAATAAATGGCAGAGCGAAGCGGCTGCGCCTGGAACGTATAAAGTTCAAAAAGACGATACCTTATGGGAAATCGCAATTAATACTCGCCCAAACCGTCAAGTATCTCCTCAACAAATGATGCTGGCGATTCAAGATAGCAATCCTGGCGCGTTTATAAACGGCAATATTAATCGCTTGAAGACACATAAAGTCTTGCGCATACCAGCTCAACAGCAAATAGCTGCTCGTAATGATAGCCAAGCTGTTAATGAAGTTCTGCGACAAAATCTTGAGCTAAAAACAGCCGGTGCTCAAATTGATGCAACCGCAAGCGCTGGTGAGACCAATAAAGCCGAGCAGCTTAACGGCGGTGGTGAGTTAAAACTGCTGTCTAAGCCAAGCCAAGTAGCAGAATTTTCGGGGGCAGGCGGCGATATCGAAAGTGGCGAAGCGGGTAGTGGTCGTCAAGAAGGCATTCAAAACGATTTAGCGATCGCCCTGGAAACGCTTGATACCAGCACGCTAGAAAATAACGACCTCAAACAACGCCTAGCGTCTTTAGAAGAACAGATTGCAACACTCCAGCGTTTGGTCTCTTTAAAAGATGATCAGCTAGCAAGTATTCAAACGATTGATCTACAAAAAGAGGCTCAGTTTGAGACTGTTCCAGGAAGCATCACTGAAAATCTTGCTGATGCGGACTCAGCGTTAGCAACAGAAATCAATACCCTTGATGACGTTGCTGTTGAAGGAAATACAGAAGATTTTAATTACGATGAAGCCGCTGTAGAACCTGAAGCAGAAGTCGATCCTGCTTTGGTTGCCGCTCATATGCAGCAGCAAGCAGAAGATCGCTTCAAGCCAAAAGGATTTATTGCTGAAATGCAGGCTAATCCTGCACTGGCCGGTGGTCTTGCAGGCGGAATATTACTGTTACTGGGTCTAATTGGTCTAGGCATTAAAAAACGTCGTGACGCTAAAGAAGGTGACATCGAAGATCCAGAATTATCAGGTTTCGATGAGAACTTTGAATTTTCACAAGATGATCTTGATGAATCATCCCTTGACGATTTTGAATTTGACGAAAACGATTCAGCCGCTGCAGCCAATGAGCTTAATGATGACTTGTTAGAAGGCATTGGCCCAGATGAAGATGATTTTGAAGCCAGTATTGAAACAACCGATACGGTTGCTCAAACGGCAGATGTTATTGGTGAAGCAGAAATTTACATCGCCTATGGCCGTTTCGATCAAGCCGCTGATTTACTGAAAAACTCAATTGAACAAGAGCCTAGTCGTATTGATTTGCGCATTAAGCTTCTTGAAGTGTATTTAGAAACAGATGATGCCACTTTGTTTTCAGAAACTGAGCTTGACTTAAATTCTATTGGTGATTTAGAAGCCAACGAAAAAGCGGTAGCGATGCGCAGTCGTCTAAGCTCACCAATTTTTCGCGAAGATGAAACGCTAGTAATGGATGAAGGCATGCTAAGCGATGCCGACATTGGCCTTGATATGGAGGCTCTAGCAGATTCTGATAATGAATTTTCAGATGGTATTGACTTTGAAGCTGCACTTGATTTAACGGAGGGCGTTGATCTCTCTGAAATTGAAGAGTCACTTGATAAGCTGGGCGAAAATAACGTAGATTTAGATGTTTATGATGCCAACACGATCGGAACCGAGATGGTTAATCTCGAAAGCGATTGGGATACTGATACTGAATTGGATAACGAGTTCAATCCTGATAATGCAGAATCAACCGCAACACTGGATGATTTATCTGAAGAATTATCACTTGACAATATTCCAGTATTGGATGAAGACCTAGGCGGAATGGAAGGTTTCGATCAGATACCAATATTAGAGTATGAAGAAGATCTAATATTAACGGGTGATGATCCAATACTGGAAGATTCATCTCTAGATGATTTATTGGGTGCAGACCTGAATGAAGATTCAGTCGTTGATTTTGATCTGTCTGAGTCATTAGACGTTGCAAGCGCTGAAGAAAATAAGCCTTCAGTTAACGGCTCATTTACAGATCTTGCGTCTATGGGGGATAATAATCCTTCAACTGAGCTCTCTGAGCTAACAAGCTTACTTGATTCTGATGAAGAAATTGAAGGTCTACCTAATTTTGATTTAAATCTTGATAATACAGGTTTTGAAGTTGATTCACTTGGTGATCTAGAGGCACTTGAATCTGAACTAAATGATCTAACGTTTACAGAGAAAGACTCACCGGTTATCGAAAAAACTTCTATGATCGAAGACTATCCTGTTCTAGATGAAGTTGCAGATTTTGATGCTAGCTCAGAGTTCGACTTAAATGAGCTGGATGACTTACCTGATTTCACGACTGAACACGATCTCGACATTGTAAAAGATAAGGTTACTCCACCATCAGGTCAAAATATCGACCTTGAGCAGTTAGCCGCTGCTGATGATGAATTTGATTTTTTAGCCGGTACTGATGAGTGTGCAACCAAGCTAGATCTTGCACGTGCGTATCTCGATATGGAAGACAATAAAGGTGCTAAAGAGCTACTGCAAGAAGTAGTTACTGAAGGCAGCGACCAACAAAAGCATGATGCTCGTGCCTTAATGGACAGTATTGGATAAAATTAGTTAAACATGCAAGTTGACAGTAAAGAAGTCGTTAATACGCAAGCCAACACAGTGGTAAGAAATGCCGCAATAGTCGAATATCACGGTGCTCATTTCCATGGCTGGCAACGTCAAAAGCATCATCCAGAGCCCACTATTCAGGCGGCTCTAGAGGATGCCCTCAGTCGGGTGGCTAATGAAACGATTACGGTCACTTGTGCTGGCCGAACCGATGCCGGTGTTCATGCCTCTACCCAAGTTATTCATTTTGATACTCATGCCATTAGGCGTGCGCATAATTGGATGATGGGGGTTAATACCTACCTGCCTGATGGCATTGCTATTCGTTGGATTAGCCAAGTTGACGCATCATTTCATGCAAGATTTAGTGCAACCAGTCGTCGTTATCGTTATTTGATTTTTAACAAAGAAATCAAACAAGGTTTAATGCACGATCAGTTAACTTGGTGTCGGTTCCCACTTGATGAGCATAAAATGCATGAGGCTGCGCAGTCACTTTTGGGGAAGCATGATTTTACCTCTTATCGTGCTGCCGGTTGCCAAGCAAAAAATGCTGTAAGAACCATTCAAGATATATCAGTGCGTCGCTATGGCGACATTGTTATGTTGGAAGTTCAAGCCAATGCGTTTCTTTATCACATGATTCGAAATATCGCCGGTGTACTTATGCCAATAGGCATGGGGCGCAAACCGATTGCATGGAGTGGTGAATTATTGGCTCAAAAAGATAGGTCGATTGGCGGTGTCACAGCGCCGTCAGCAGGGTTGTATTTTGTGGGTGTCGAATACCCTGATGAGTTTGCCATTCCCTCGGGTGCCTGGGGTCCTGTTTTTGTTGAGCCTTGGCTCTCTAAGGCTTAAGTAATCGACATCTAACGTATTGCCACAGAGTGGGTAATTTCTGTTAGAATCTTACCTCCTTTAAACGTATCCAATAAAAGTAAGCTCTCGTGAGTAAAGTGCGAATCAAAATATGCGGGTTAACCCGTAATCAAGATGTTCAAATTGCCGTTGCTGAGGGTGCAGATGCCCTCGGCTTCGTTCTTTATGCGCCAAGCCCTAGAGCGGTCACCGCAGAACAGGCCGCATCACTGATCAAGCATGCTCCTGCCTTCGTCACTACGGTTGCACTTTTCGTTGATGAAAACGCTGAAGAAATCTACCGTGCTTTAGATGTTTGTAATTTTGACTTATTACAGTTTCATGGTGATGAAAGCCCAGAGTTTTGTCGCCAATTTAATCGCCCCTATATGAAAGCTATTCGTGTACGCAGTGCAGAAGATATTCATCGTGCAGTACAACAGTATCCGGATACTAAAGCTTTACTATTAGATGCTTATGTAGAGAATTTGCCTGGTGGAACTGGCCAGGCGTTCGATTGGCGATTAATTCCTGAATTATCGATCCCTTGGGTACTAGCCGGGGGTCTGAATGCAAATAATGTTGCCGATGCCGTGAACCAAGTGAAGCCTTTTGCCGTAGATGTAAGCGGGGGTGTCGAGGCCAGCAAGGGCATCAAAGACGTACAAAAAATCAAAGATTTTATAAGCGAGGTTCGCAATGTCGAACGTTAAAAGCAATACAGTGAATGACAACGAGTTACCTGTGCTACCTGATGCTAATGGACACTTCGGTATTTATGGCGGACGTTTTGTTTCCGAAACCCTGAGTGCGGCGCTTGATGAGCTCGAAGCGTTATACGACAGGCTTTCAAAAGATCCATCTTTCCAAGCTGAATTTGATAACGACTTAGCACATTATGTTGGCCGTCCATCGCCATTGTACTTTGCCGAGCAGCTGACTAAGCATTGTGGTGGGGCAAAGATTTATTTGAAGCGTGAAGATCTTAATCATACTGGCGCGCACAAGATAAACAATACCATTGGCCAAGCACTGTTAGCGAAGTACTCGGGTAAAACGAAAATCATTGCCGAAACTGGTGCCGGTCAGCACGGTGTTGCGACGGCAACGGTTGCAGCGCGTTTGGGGATGGAGTGTAAGGTATTCATGGGCTCGACTGACATTGAGCGCCAGAAGTTGAATGTATACCGCATGAAGCTATTAGGTGCTGAAGTTATCTCGGTTGAATCCGGCACTAAAACATTAAAAGACGCTATGAATGATGCGATGCGTCACTGGGTAACCCATGTCGACGATACTTTTTATATATTAGGGACTGCGGCGGGTCCACACCCATACCCTAAGTTAGTCCGTGATTTCCAAAGTATTATTGGTCGTGAAACCATTCGTCAATGTGAAGACCAGATTGGTCGCCAGCCTGATGCGCTGATTGCCTGTATTGGCGGTGGTTCTAATGCGATTGGTATGTTCTATCCTTACTTGAATATGCGTGATGTACGCATGATCGGCGTTGAAGCCGGTGGTTTGGGGTTGTTAGGCAATGACCACGCTGCGCCTTTGTGTAAAGGACGCCCTGGAGTATTACACGGCACTCGTACTTACCTAATGGAAGATGACAACGGCCAGATTATGGGTACACACTCGGTATCGGCAGGTCTAGATTACCCTGGTGTAGGTCCAGAGCATTCTTGGTTAAAAGACATCGGTCGTGCTGAATATGTCGCAGCGACAGATGTAGAAGCCCTTGCTGCTTTCCGTGCTTTAACCAGTATTGAAGGTATTATGCCAGCACTTGAAACCAGTCATGCCATTGCTCATGCAATGAAAATGGCAAAAGAGATGCGTCCTGATCAAGTTCTTGTGGTGAACTTATCCGGCCGTGGTGATAAAGACATTCACACCGTTGCTAGCTTAGATGGCCTAGACGGTTACGACGCTTAAATAAAGTAGAGAGAAAATTAATATGAGTCGCATTGCTACTTTATTTTCAGAATTAAAGACAATCGGTAGAAAAGCATTAATCCCCTACGTAACAGCAGGTGATCCTAATCCTTCTGTTACCGTTGCGATGATGCATGGTTTAGTAGAAGCGGGCGCTGATTTAATTGAATTAGGCGTGCCTTTTTCTGATCCAATGGCTGATGGTCCGACAATTCAGTTGGCGTGTGAGCGTGCGTTATTGCATAACACGTCTCTGCGTGATGTGATTGCGATGGTCGCTGAATTTCGCACAACAAACGAGAAGACACCGGTTGTTTTAATGGGGTATCTAAATCCTGTTGAAGCCATGGGCTACAAAACGTTTGCAATCGCTGCTGAAGCAGCCGGTGTTGATGGCGTTCTGATGGTTGATATGCCACCAGAAGAATCGGGCGAAAATGCGAAAATATTTGCGGACCATGGCTTGGATATTATCTACTTAATTGCACCCACAACCACAGACGCACGCATTAGTGAAATTGCTAAATTCAGCTCAGGCTATGTGTATTATGTGTCTATCAAAGGCGTCACGGGCAGTGCTGAGATTAATGTTGCGGATGTAAGCAAAAATCTTGAACGCATCCGCAGCCGTGTTGATATTCCGGTTGGTGTCGGCTTTGGTATTAATAATGGTGCTGCTGCAGCGGCGGTTGCCTCGGTTGCCGACGGTGTTATTGTGGGTTCAGCACTGGTAAATAAAATCGCAGCAAATGCGGATCAGCCAGAAAAAGCAATCCTTGAAGTCAAGGCTGTTTTGTCTGATATGCGCAAAGCAATGGACGCTAACTAAGCAAGAGTGAGCATTGTGGGCGTATCAAAAGATCAATGGTTGGCTCATCTTGAGTCAATCCATCCTGCGGATATTGAAATGGGTTTAGGGCGAGTAACTCAGGTTGCGAAAAACCTAAACCTATTCAAGCCTGCGCCTCTGGTTATCGTTGTGGGTGGCACCAATGGTAAAGGAACAACAACCGCCCTTTTAGCTCAGCTATTGGCTGAAAAAGGCTTAACCTCTGCGTGTTACAATTCTCCCCATATTCATCAATATAACGAACGCATCAATCGCCGTGACTCTGCAAGTTCAGCACGCTTATCAACGGATAAGGAACTGTGCTTAGCGTTCACGGCCATAGAGCAAGGCCGTGGTGATGTGCCTTTAACCTACTTCGAATTTGGCACTTTAGCGGCGTTGTGGCTAATTCAGCAGTGGCAAGTAGATGTTGCACTGTTGGAAGTGGGGTTGGGTGGGCGCTTAGACGCTGTCAATATTGTTGATACCGATTTAGCCATCGTTACCAGTGTTGGACTTGACCATCAAGACTGGCTTGGGGATACCCTAGACTTAATAGGTATGGAAAAAGCGGGTATTGCTCGTGCTAACAAACCTTTGATTTGCGGACAGCTAAATGCGCCGCAAGGCTTTATTGATGCCGCCAATAATCTTCAAGCAAAGACCTTGTATCAAGGTAAAGATTTTTCCATTACTGCCCAAGGCTGTGGTTGGCTTCTGGTAATGGGGGATAAACAGATCATCCTACCTCACGGTCATATTCCGTATTTTAACATCGCCAGTGCTATTGTCGGTTTAAGGGCAATTAATTTGATGCCAACAGACCGCGGCATTCAAGCAGCAGTAAGCAATACTCGAGTTGTAGGACGTTTAAGTCACTATCCTTGTGAATATAACGGGCAAGCTATAACTTTTATTCTCGATGTGGCTCACAACGCTCAAGCCGCTGAATTTTTAGCTGAACAAGTAAAAACGTGTAAAGTTGCTGTTCTTGCGATGCTTGCAGACAAAGATCCTGAAGCCGTGATAGCGGCATTGCCACAGATTAAATATTGGCAGTTAGCCGGTTTACAAGGTGGTCGTGGACAAAGCAGTGAGGCATTACATGAACGCGTAAAAGCTATCGGTCATGACAAAACGTTGAACTGTCACGACACTGTCAAACATGCCATGATGGCGAGTCTAGAAGCCGTTTTAGACACTGCTTTAGAAGAAAAAGGCAGTAATGAAGTTCTTATTATTGGCTCATTTCTTACCGTCTCTGCTGCAGAGGATGCACTGGGCAGCATTAACGGGTTGGTATTGAAGTACCGCAAGGAAACCAAGCGAGTGGCTGAATAATGGAAACAAATCTTAAAGCACGCATTTTAGGTGCCGTCGTTACCGTACTAACATTGGCGTTGGTCTTGCCTAATGTTCTGCAAGGTCAGCGTTTAGGGGGCGATGATTTAACCCTCATCCCAGAAAAGCCGGAAACCCCAAGCTGGGTTGATGAAAAACAAAGTAGCCGTGTGCGCATTGAACTGAATGCTTTAGCCGAAGGCGATTTTCAACAACAAATAACCGCTCCAGAATCCCAATATAGCTTACAGGATGATCCTAAAGATCCTAGTATTTCAGGTGATCGTGCCGGTTTAGATACCCAAGGAGCCGCGATTGCTTGGACATTACAATTAGGCGCTTTTAAAAATAGTCAAAATGCGATTGAACTGAGAGATTCGTTACGTGGCAAAGGTTACAAGGCCTATATCCTTAAAAATGGCAGTGGGACTTATGATCGTGTTTACGTTGGGCCAATGCTGCAGAGGGCAAAAGCTGAGCAGTTAAAAATCCAATTAAGTAAAGAAGCAGCGATAAAAGACATCCGTTTGCAGCAATATAAGCCAGAATAGTGGTAGTTGCTGCATAGCTTTGTTAGAATCCGCGTCTTTCCAATGCAGTCAACGAGTGAGACGCACCATGACAGGTATTGACTGGGGTATATTAGCAGTATTAGCCATTTCTACAGCCCTGAGTTTAAGACGTGGATTTGTTAAAGAAGCACTATCTTTAGTGAGCTGGGTTGCGGCATTTATTATTGCCCGAATCTTTAGCGGCAATCTTGCTACCTTGTTAGTCGATTTCATCGACACACCTTCAGCCCGCTGGGTTGTTGCCTTTATTATTTTATTTGCCGGTACCGTCGCCATCGGTGCAATGATTAATCATCTTGTAGTAGAAATGATTCGAATTACGGGTTTATCGAGCACCGACCGTGTTTTTGGCATGGTATTTGGTTTGGTTCGTGGCCTACTCATTCTCGTCGCCATTGTTTACGGCCTGCAATACACCGCAGTGCCTAAAGACCCATGGTGGCAAGATTCGACACTCATGCCACACTTAGAAATATTAGCGGACTGGGCAAGAAAAGTTTTGCCCTCAGCCACTGATCACGTGATGTCATATACAAATAACTTATAGCTTAATTTGAGGTTTATTACGCATGTGCGGAATAGTGGGTATAGTTGCTAAGTCACATGTCAATCAGAGCATTTATGATGCACTGACGATCCTTCAGCATCGCGGACAAGATGCTGCCGGAATTGTAACTTGGCATAACGATAAGTTATTTTTACGTAAGGACAATGGTCTCGTAAGTGATGTGTTTCGTACGCGTCATATGAAGCGACTTATTGGACACATTGGCATAGGCCATGTTCGCTACCCAACAGCCGGTAGTTCCAGTTCAGCAGAAGCACAACCCTTCTATGTAAACTCACCCTACGGCATAACACTGGCCCATAACGGCAACCTAACTAACGCTGACGAAGTGGCAGAGCATCTTTATAAAGAAGATCTGCGTCATATCAATACAACCTCTGATTCAGAAGTGTTATTGAACGTTTTTGCTCACGAAATGCAAAAACAAGGCGAGCTTATACCCACCCCAGAGTCTATCTTCAAAGCGGTTGCTAGAGTACACCAGCGTATCCGAGGTGGATATTCTGTTGTTGCTATGATCAATGGTTTTGGTCTAGTCGCTTTTCGTGATCCCAATGGTATCAGACCAGTTGTATACGGTGTCCGCGAAAGTGAACAAGGCAAAGAATACATGGTTGCCTCTGAAAGCGTCGCATTAGATGGCTTAGGCTTTAAGCTTGAACGTGATATTGCGCCAGGGGAATGTATTGTTATCACCAAAGAAGGTGAGCTTTTCAGCCAGCAATGTGCTGAAAATCCTAAGCTCGTGCCGTGTATTTTTGAACACGTCTATTTTGCGCGCCCAGATTCAATTATGGACGGTATCTCAGTCTATAAAGCACGCTTAAAAATGGGTGAATACCTCGCCGGAAAAATCATGAAAGAACGTCCTGATCATGATATTGACGTTGTTATTCCTATTCCTGATACCAGTCGTACCTCAGCCTTACAGCTTGCTAATCGCTTAGGCGTTAAGTATCGCGAAGGTTTTATGAAGAACCGCTATATCGGCCGTACCTTTATTATGCCGGGTCAAAACCAGCGTAAAAAATCGGTTAGACAAAAACTTAATGCCATCGCCCTAGAGTTTGCAGGCAAGAATGTTTTATTGGTTGATGACTCGATTGTACGCGGAACTACGTGTAACCAAATTATCCAAATGGCGCGCGAAGCCGGTGCTAAAAATGTATATTTTGCCTCTGCAGCGCCTGAAGTTCGCTTCCCGAACGTATACGGTATCGATATGCCAGCGGTTACAGAGCTTATTGCCCACGATCGCACAGTGGCTGAAATTCAAACAGCGATTGGCGCAGACTGGTTAATTTATCAAGATCTTGAAGATTTAAAGCGCTCTTGCTTAAGTGGTGCTAGCACCGATGTTCAAGAATTTGATTGTTCAGTATTTGATTCCCAATACATTACTGCGGATATCAACCAAGCCTATTTCGAACGCTTGCAAGTTGCTCGCAGTGACGCGTCTAAATCATCGGCTAATACAGCGGAAGATGTTGCAATCGATTTGCATAACGACCAAGAGTAGCTTAAATCAAGAGCTACTAAATTAAGAGTCACCTAAATCAAGAGCAGTATGATTGAGGTGACTCTAAGATATTTTCAAACGGCCAGTTATCTGGCCGTTTTTTTGCGTGAACTGTCTGTATACATCTTGCGTATAGAGTATTTATGTCACTTTTTTGTATAAACTGTTCGTATCAATATCAATTTCAATTTTAAAAGGTTAGAAAAGGCCAGTATGGGTAAATTTTCCGATAGAGATTTTCGTTATCAGTCTGACTTAACCAATGCTGATTTTGAAACGTTAGCGGTGCGCTCAGGTCATGTTCGCAGTGGCAATGGTGAGCATAGTGAAGCTATTTATCTTACCAGTAGTTATGTTTTTAACTCTGCGGCAGAAGCGGCTGCGCGTTTCTCGGGTGAAGAAGAAGGGAATGTTTACTCACGCTATACCAATCCGACCGTGCGAACGTTTGAAGAGCGGCTAGCGGCTTTAGAAGGCGGTGAAGATTGTGCGGCAACGGCTTCGGGTATGGCTGCGATTTACTCGGTTGTTATCGCGCACCTAAAGGCGGGGGATAGCATTATTGTTTCCCGCAACGTTTTTGGCAGCACTAATGTACTGTTCGAAAAGTTTGTGCGCAAATTCAACATTGATGTGCGTTATGTCGACTTGCTTGACTTAAAAGCTTGGGCAGATGCCATTGATAGCACAACTCGCATGTTGTTTTTAGAATCACCCTCTAACCCAATGAGCGAAGTAGCAGACCTAGCGGCATTAGCCGATATAGCCCACGCCCATGATGCGTTATTCGTTGTTGATAACTGTTTCTGTACACCAGCATTGCAACAACCGCTTAAGTTTGGTGCGGATTTAATCATCCATTCTGCGACCAAATACATCGATGGCCAAGGTCGTTGCTTGGGGGGAGCGGTGGTTGGCAGCAAAGAATTGATTGAACCGGTTATTGGTGTATTACGTTCAGCTGGCCCAACGCTTAGCCCGTTTAATGCTTGGGTATTTTTAAAAGGTTTAGAAACCTTATCCCTAAGAATGAAAGCACACAGCGAAAATGCGATGGCATTAGCCCTTTGGTTGCAGCAACAGCCACACATTATTAGGGTTAATTACTCGGGCCTTAAAGACCATCCTGGCCATGAATTGGCTAAAAAGCAGCAAACTGGTTTTGGCGGCGTATTATCGTTTGATGTTAAAGGCGGCCAAGAAGCGGCGTGGCAGTTGATTGATGGCACCCGCATGATTTCTATCACGGCTAACTTGGGTGATACCAAAACAACAGTGACTCATCCGGCATCAACAACTCACAGCCGCTTGACGCCCGAAGATCGCATGAAAGTAGGTATCAGTGACGGTTTAGTTCGAATTGCCGTGGGTCTAGAATCCATTGAAGACATCAAGAAAGACATTGCCTTGGGCTTAGCCGCAATCGGTTAATAAGCTAAACGCAATCCACTGCGGAGAGCACTTAAGCTCTCCTCTTTTCTTCATGCTTCATCAATATTTTCTCATTTCTTTTTTCTTAAGCGGAACCTTGCTACCGTTATTAAATCCACACTTGGAATTTATAAAGAGCCAATGACAATGTCTTCTGCCCCTCATAAAAGCATCAAACAGATTCTCAAAGTTTTAAATACCATCATCCTTGGTAAAGAGCCACAAATTAAACTCGCCATTGCCTGTTTGTTAGCCAAAGGGCATTTGTTGATTGAGGACCTACCTGGCATGGGCAAGACCACACTGTCTCATGCGCTCGCAAAGGCTTTAGGGCTTAGTTATAACCGCATTCAATTTACCAGCGATATTTTACCGGCCGATATTTTAGGGGTGAGTATCTTCGAAAAAGAAGCCAGTATCTCGGGTGAGCAGCACGGTACTTTCCGTTTTCATAAAGGGCCTATATTCAGCCAATTGGTATTAGCCGATGAAATTAATCGCGCGACACCTAAAGCCCAAAGCGCCTTGTTAGAAGCCATGGAAGAAGGGCAAGTGACCATCGAAGGTGAAACACGACCACTGCCTTCACCGTTTTTTGTTATTGCCACGCAAAATCCAGTTTCTCAATCCGGTACCTTCCCGCTACCAGAATCCCAACTTGATCGATTTTTAATGCGTATCAGTATCGATTATCCCGATGCCAAATCTGAAATGGAATTATTAACCGGCGTAGATCGTCGCCAGCTGGCCGATCAACTGCAACCCGTTATTGAGCTTGCTGAACTTAAAGCATTACAACAAGAAGTAGAAGCCGTGCATGCGTCTTCGACCGTTCTAGAATACATACTGAGAATTATCCATTTTACTCGTTATGAAGGGGGCTACCGTTACGGTTTATCGCCTCGGGGTGGCTTGGGTTTATTGCGCGCGTCTAAAGCTTGGGCATTATTGCAGGGCAGAGAGCACTTAATACCAGAAGATGTACAAGCCGTATTACCGGCGGTTATTGATCATCGATTAGCCGATGCCGCCCAACAAGGTGAGCATGGCGTATCAAGCCAAGTACTGCAGCGCATAGCGGTTTTAAGTTAATTATGGTCATGCCAAAAATATTTCAAAAACGTTGGCAGGCTTGGCTTGAGCGCCGCATTCCTCCTGCGAATGAAATCACCTTAACCCTACGCAGTATATTTATTGTCCCAGCAAAAGTTGGTTGGGCGTTTTTGGTATTGCTGGCACTGTTATTAGTCACCGCCATTAATTATCAAAACAGCTTAATATACGGCCTAACATTTTGGTTGTTTTCAGTGGCCATGAGTGCCCAGTTATTTACCTATCGAAACTTGTCGGGCTTAACCATTAAAACCAGTCACAGTATTAATGGCTTTAGTGGCAGCTTTGTTGAAATACCGATTCGTTTGAGTGATACAAAAAGAGATCATCAAGGCCTAGTGGTGCATTGGTCGACTAAGGAACAAGACAACAGAATAATGATTACGGATGTAATCCGTGATCAAGAAAAAGAAATTTTGGTGCCCTTTAAATTACTGCAACGGGGATATTTACAGACCCCAAGGCTGCGCATTGAAACCCGATTTCCTTTTGGTCTTTATAAAAGTTGGACTTGGCTGAGATTAAAAACTCCGGGCATCATTTATCCCAAACCGATTGTCACACCGTTCATTGCCAGTATTGGCGAGGGCGATGACATGGCTACCGCTGCCCATTTAAATATTGGCAATGACGACTTCATTGGCCTGCGTAATTATCGCCCAGGGGATTCTTTAAAACACGTCGCTTGGAAATACTTAGCAAAAGGCAAAGGCTTATTAAGCAAAGAATACGATCATCAACAGATCAGTATGCAGTGGCTAGATTGGTTTAGTCTGCCAGGTATGGGTGTCGAAGAAAGGTTATCGCATTTAACCGGTTGGATTTTACAAGCCGAACAACAAGGTCGCGTATACGGCATTAAACTTCCACACTTAGAAATTAAGCCCAGCATAGGCGACTGCCATCGTGACCACTGTTTAAAACACCTTGGGTTATATGGACTGGATCAAGAAGGTGAGTCTCTATGAGTGGGATTAATTTTCCTCGCAGCGCACTTATGTGGTTAATACTCGCGATCAGCAGTGTTTATCTTCCCCTGCAAATGCATTTACCGTTATGGATCAGTCTCGTTTTTATCAGCGTTATTATTTGGCGCTGGATGATGCACTTAGGCCACTGGCCATTCCCAAACAGTGCAGTAAAAGTTGTGGTGGTGGTCTTGGCTATCACCGCCGTTGTGGTATCGGCAAAAGGGCGATTTCATCTTGAAAGTGCGACCACATTTATTTTGGTTGCAAGTTTATTAAAAGTATTAGAAATAAAAGATCAGCGGGATGGCGTCATCATTATTTTTATCACGATGTTTTTATTAGCGGTTAACTTTCTTTTTGAACAAGGATTCTTTACCGCGCTATACAGCCTCTTGGCTGTTTGGTTATTGTTATCAGCGTTAGTGGGTCTGCATCAGACGGCATCTTCTGAGCAACCGCTTTCTCAAAACGTTTGGCGAGCAGGTAAAACAAGTAGCCAAGTCTTATTATTATCTCTGCCGACGATGCTGGTTTTATTTTTATTATTTCCGCGATTGGAACCTTTATGGACATTGAATCTGCAGTCTAATAAAGCAAAAACAGGCTTGTCAGATCAAATGAGCCCAGGTGATATTGCAGACCTATCGAATTCAGATGAATTAGTCTTTCGAGTGCAATTTGAAGGTCCGTTACCGACGGCTGATCAATGGTATTGGCGAGGGCTGGTATTGGATTATTACGAAGAAGTAAACGGCAAATCACGCTGGTCAATGAGTGATTATCTTGACCCAATTGATTGGTACCCTAAAAGTTGGCGGCCAGAGGATAATAGCGAAGGTGTCGTTGATTACCGTATCATTCAAGAAGGCAGCGACAAAAAATGGCTGTTTGGTTTGCGGGGTGTCGCGGCTATGGAGATGGGAATTGGCATGACGCATGACGATCGTATTGTCAGTCAGAAAAAGCTGTTGCAGCGAAAAGAATATGCGGTGCGTTCAAAGCTCGGTATGAAAATAGCTGCTCAAGGTTTGAAATCGTATGTGCGCCAGAAAAACGTGCAGCTACCGTCGTTGTCGTCTAATGGTCAAGGTAATCCAAAAACAAGAGTATTAGCGCAACAAATATTTTCACAATACGATACTGATACCGAACGCATGCAGAAGGCGCTGCAGTACTATCCGCACAATAACTTTAGCTACACACTCAAGCCCGGTCTTATGTTAGAAAACGATATTGATAAGTTCTTATTCGAAAAGCGAGCAGGGTTCTGCGCCCATTTTTCCAGTAGCTTTGTATTTTTAATGCGTGCAATGAATATCCCTGCGCGAGTGGTTGCGGGTTATCAGGGCGGAGAACTTAACCCTGAAAGTGGTCATATTACCGTACGTCAATACGATGCGCATGCCTGGGTGGAAGTCTGGTTAGAAGATCAAGGCTGGGTATCCGTAGACCCAACAGCACAGGTTGCCCCTGAACGAATTAATCAGGGTTTGCGTGAAGCGTTGACGGGTAAGGATGAATTTTTATCGGGTAATAATTTTTCTTTATTAAAATTGTCGCATTTTCCTTGGTTAAATGATGTGCGCTTGCAATTAGATCAGTTGAATTATTACTGGCATAAAACGGTGCTTAATTTTAATAAAAATAAACAAGGCAGTTTATTAAAAGAATGGTTTGGTAATGGTTTTTTAAAGAAAAGTTTATACGCCTTAGCGGGGCTTTTTTGTGTTTTCTTTTTATTAATTACCCTCATTGTATTATGGAGGAAACCCAATGCCAAAGAGTCGGTACTGGTTAAAACGTTACGCCAATTTGATAAGAGAATTTCAGAATCATCTGCGTCGCGTCGCGAGAATGAAGGCCTGTCAGATTACAGTCTAAGGTTACAGCAGCAATACCCCAAACAGAGTGAATCGATTCATCGCCTTTTCGAAAAACTACAGAGTCATTATTTTTCAAAAGTTAATCCTGATAATAAAGAAAATGAGCGCTTGTTAGCCAAGAACTTAATTAAGCTAGCGCGACAGTTAAGCAAAGAAAAGAAAATAACAGAAAAATAACCGCTGTAGGAAAAAAGTCGTTGGCTAAATACACTCCATGTTACCAGCTACAAAAACAGCCCTTGCCAATGACATTGCTGAAGGTATTTAGCGGCTCATTGCGGGCCATTTGCTGAATAATGCTGGATAAAAACCCTTCATCATTTTGGGTACAAAAAGCGCCAAAACCATAAGGGCCAAAATAGCCTAATTTATCATCATTATTAATTAACGCCAGTGAAGGGCTTGAAGGCAAAGGCAGTAGATCGTCTTTTGCACGAATAATGGTTAGGCGTTTACCATTAAGTTGTTGCAAATCATAGATTTCTTCAGGGCTGCTCATGGGGTGAGCGATGATAATAATGCGCAATTCATCGGCATTAAAATCCGTTAATATACGACTGAAATGGCGCTGACTGATACGATTGCACAGACAATCGGGGCGCCAAAAGTGAAGCAATGTTTGTTGGCCATTAACCGCCTTGGGGAATTGCTCGAGATAGGGTGTCAGTAAGGCCTCCACGACCTGCGGTTGATAAAATCGGGCATCGTCTTCTGCACTAATAAAGCTTTTCAGGTTCGCTTGCTGAATCCACCACAAGCCTAACAACGTTACGGCAATCAAAGCGCTCCATAGGCTGATAACTAACCCTTGTGGAAGCGTCTTACTGTTCTGCTGCATGAACACTCCCAGAGATTGATGCTTGGCTGACCTTATGTAGACGATAGCTCAGCATCATGGCTGCCGCGGTTAATCCGACGATAATACCCATCCAAAAACCTTTTGCGCCAAAGGGTTCTGAGGTCTCAAACGCTAAATAATACCCTAGCCCTAGTCCACATACCCAATAAGAGAAAAACGTAATAACCATCACAATAATGGTATCTTGATAACCACGTAACGCACCCGCTGCGGCGATCTGTATGGCATCACTAAACTGAAAAATAGCCGCGAAAAATAACAGGGATGCCCCTATTTCAACGACAACCGGATCGGATGAATACAGTTGAGCAATATAGGGGGCAAGTAGAATAATTAAACTCGCATTTAAAATCGCTAAAAACACGTTAACTCTCACGCCTAACCAAGCAATTCGAGCCGCGCCGTTTGTTTCTTGGCGCCCTAATTGTTGACTAACCATCACCGTAAGGGCC
>JBNMOT010000039.1:0-25384 GCA_051275515.1 Oleispira sp.
TTTCAAGGTGATACTGACCACCTGTCTGACGGAAGCCGAATCGTCAACCACCATTATTGTTTTACTCATAAATGTTCCCTTTCCAATATTTGGCAATTGTTTAAAAAAATGTGATCTCTGAATCGTTTTTCTTCGTTTCAGCGTGTTCACTATGGGTATGGTGTTGCTCTACCATTGAGTAACCTTGCTTCATAGTTTCCAACCAGTCATGCAATGCCACCAATGGCAAGTGCTCGCTGTTTCCTGCGGCAGGTTGGGCGTTTTTGATAAGGCCTTCCAACTCGCCGATAGTGGCGCTGCTTTGACTAAGGACCTGACTTACCCGATCCTGAAATTGAAACTCTACCAGTGTATTTTCGATAGACTTTCTGACTGAGACCGCCTGCTGTTGCATTTGCTCGGTATTGGCCTGTAAATTGAAGACGATACCGCGGAACTCATCGGTAACAGATACAATCCGCTTTTCAGTATTGACCAATAAAATTTCTTCTTCACTCATGGTAGCGGCAACTGACGCGACACTTTCCTCCACCGATTTTCTGAGCACCGCGACGGTAGCGGTCATTTCTGTTGCCGTATCACGCGAGCGTTTTGAAAGATTACGTACTTCATCGGCGACCACTGAAAATCCGCGTCCAGCATCCCCTGCTCTGGCAGCCTCAATGGCCGCATTAAGTGCCAGCATATTGGTTTGCTCAGCAATGGCGACAACTTGTGCCGCCATACTATTTAATTGGCCGGTGTAGTCACTTAGATGTTCCATTTCAACTAGTAATTTTTGACGGCTCTGCTGAGCTTCACGCAGGGTTCTCATCGCATTACCCAATTCATCCCGACTTTGGGTGATAATTTGAATCGCTTGACCGACTTCACTATTTTCGCCTGAGTTGACTACCGTATAAGAAAGGGATTCAGCAAGATCAGCAAAATTTAGTGATAACGCGTTAACCGCATCATTCCCTGTGCTGGTGGCTAGCTCTAATTGGCGTTGCCATACTGGTAGTGAATTGTATACAAGTTCATAGGCATGCTGATTAAATTCATTTTGCTGCTCGATTAATAAGGTCGCTTCTCTGGGTGAGTCTTGCTCGGCTGTGGGAGCCACCACTGAATTCTTAGCAAGCCAGCGTAGTCCGATAGCGGGTATTACAAGTGCGAGTGAAGAGATTAAGTAAAACATTCCACTTGGCGCATTATAAAAAAAGTTACCTGTGATACTGATAGCCAGCGGTAAAAAAATTATTAACCGTAGATTGCTTTGCTTTACTAAAAGATTACTTATCGCCATACATTTTCCTCATTGCTTGAACCTCTTTCGCGGCTGAAGTAAAAAGACACCAGACCAAATTACCACCGAGTATCTATAGAATTTTTTTAAAATGTCGTAGTAGTTAATACACCTGTACGACTATTTATTAACGGTTATCAAAACCCGCTTTTATATGTCAATATACGTCCTTTAAAGAACACTTAACGTTGAGCCTAGTTGATAAAAAGCCAATCGCAGTAATATAATTCAAATGAGATAAAATAATTAACGACGAATACATCGAGAGAGATAGAAGATTGTAAAGTTTGTAAAAATAATATACTAATTTTAGTACTGTATTCTTGGGAGTTATGAAAAATCGTTTATTAACACGTCTCTGATACCTGCGTTGCTCTACTAAGTCGACTTATTCCCAGCATTATAATTGGGTTATTTTTTTGGTATTAAACTTATTCAGAAGATAATTAATATCAAGGATCTAAAATCTTACACACCTGAACATACTATTTTAAGATCCAATTAGTTTGGTATTATTTAAAATAATCATACTGATATGATAATCACAATATCGGCTATAAATTAAGATTAAAAATTAAAATAAATAAATTAAAATAAATTAAAATAAAATAAAATAAAATAAAAATAAAATTGCTCGATTGTGCGCTTAGCGCATTAGGTAGCCTGGTCTGCATGATGCTCTAGCACGAATATATTTCAGATATCATCTGAAGATAAGCAATACAGGCAGCAGCAAAACCATTACCATTACCATTACCAACGTAACCGCTTTACATCTATCTACTTTATTTAATAACCCCTCGCGCCAGTGAAGTCAGCAGATACAGCATTAATGCCTTTCGACTTTATAGAGGTCAATGGTGGTGGTTTGTACTTGAAAGGGTGAAGGGTTTTGAAGTATTACTGAAAGTAATGGGGAACTGAACAAACGGATGCCTTACCATGAACACTTAGGGCCAATCAACATTCTGCAGAAAACAATGAATCACCACTATTACGCAGCATCAGTGGTGACAAAGCATTAGGCTAAGCATGGCGAAAGCCCACATTCTAAAGTGAATCATTGTTTAGTAATTCGGGGGCTTCCACCCTCTTATCATAATCGCGAGGTAAGACCCCTCGCATTATCAGCGATTAGAATGTCTTTGATTACAGCTGATATCCTAACTCAAGAATTAAGGCTGGGCCTGCAACTTCAACAAATCCTGCATCGATATATTCAGCATCTAATAAGTTGCTGCCATTAAGCGCTAGCGTTAGGTTGTCGTCTTGATATGACAAGCGAAGATCAAGGATTTCATAATCGCCACTATTAAAACGACTTTCATACTTATAGGTCGTCAACAGTGAATAGTTATTAAAGAAATCAACCCCTGCATGCAGGGCCGTTTGATTTTCTAATTGGCCATCGGTGTTTTTCAATACGGCTAATTCAGTTTCTATGGTCTGTATTAGTCGCGTATGGGTCACTTTAAGCGTGCTCATTCCCAAACGCATTGCTGAAAAAGCGGAAGCATCAAACTCAACATCAAAGCCTTTGGTTTCGTTTTCGCCGTAATTGCGAGCAACATACGCAGAGGTTGCAATAACTTCCGCCTGGCTTTTAGTGAAATCGATCGCGTCTTGGGTATCTTTATAAAAAATACTGGCAGCGATATTGATATCGCTTGAGTTTAAGCGCACACCTATTTCGGCACTGCTAGTTTTCTCTAAACCAAGATCTTCTGACCCTACATCCAGGCCCGGCATATTAAGATACAAGTCGTTTAATGTCGGGGTGCGAACAGACTGACCGGCATTAGCATACACTTCAATATTTTCAGAAATCAAAGCATCCATGCCAATAACCGGCAGTACAAATTGTTCCTGACTATCATAATCAACATACGACACGTTGCCCGTGAGGCTTATATTGGCGCCTATGAGCTGCTTATAATTCACAAAAGCACTGGCAAAGTGACGACCTTGGCGACCATCACGATTACTGTCCATATTCTCTTGATTATATTCCAACCCAGAAATAAAAGAGCCGTTTGTTAGTGTCAACCGCGACTGCACCGCTTCAGTTTCATGCTCTGAAGGGGATGATGCTGGTTGATAAGTAAACGTATCAAAGTGATTGCGCCAATTTAAACTGGCTTCAAGCTGATTGCCGCTAGCAAAGCGTTGCTGATGAATACCGTAACCATGACGCTGTGAAGTACTCTCTCTCGACTGCGCTTCCGCTGGAACGTAAAAACGATAAGCCCCAAAGTCCTTCTCAACATACCCAAAAGCAACCTGAGTCATGCTATTTCCACCCTGATGAACAACGCGATAGCTGCCCTGGCCTTGGCGTGAATCTAACGCCTCGTCACCAAGGTAGGTATCCGCCGCTGAGTGATACCCGCTCAAGAACTGACTGTACTCACCGTCTGTTTTAGCCAAACTCAGAGCATAGCGTTCAAAATCATAACTACCTCGCTGTATATTCACTTTCGCTTTACGGCCAGTTTCAGTTACGATTTCTTTACGGCTAACAATATTAATCACACCGCCGTTAGAGCTGGGGCCGTATTGAGCTGCGCCCGGGCCTTTTACGATTTCGATACGTTCGATATCTTCAAAGGCAATAGGTAAATCAAAATTATGGTGACCGGTTTGCGGATCATTCATACGCACACCGTCCAACAATACCAGCGTCTGCTCATACGTACTGCCACGAATACCGACGTCCGCCTGAATTCCTGAGATTCCTCGCTTACGCACATCAATACCCGACACGTATTCAAGCGCGTCGATAACATTATTCACTGGTAGCTTCTGTAGATCAGCCTGTTCAAGCACAGTGACATTAAACGCCGCACCAGACACAGGGTCAGCATACAATCGGCCGCTCACAACTTGCGCATCCAATTCTAGCGATTCATCATCCAATTCATTCGCCTGAACAGGCGCCAGAGAAAGCCCAACAAAAGCAATAGCTAACGGTAGTACTATCCGCGACGGTCTTTTCATAAGCATAATATGGTTGCCTTTCAGATTATCAAAAATTGAATTAATAATAACATCCGAGGGCCGCGTTTCGCAGCCGTTACCACTAATAAGAACGATTTAAACAGCGCCTTTTACAGCAATATGGGTCTTGTAAGACATGATAATAGACAGCAAAATCAAACCACCACCGACGGTCAATCGAACAAGATCGACGTCCTCCGAAAACAATACAATAGAAGCAATAACCGCCACAGGAATGTAACCATTGTTCATCACCGCCAAGGTTGCGGGTGATACCTGCTTGCTGCCACTATTCCATAAGTAAAAGCACAAGCCAGAAGCAATCACACCTAAATAGAGCAAGACCATGATTTGTTCATCGCTAATAACAACATTAACCCAATCAAATTGTGGAAAGCTGACCACACTCGCAAACAAGGCCGCGCCTAAATACATCCAAGCCATATTGCCGGCATTGCTGCTCTGATCTGCCCAACGCTGATAATTCCACTGGCCAATTGCAAACGCTATATTAGCCAGCTGTAAAATTAAGAAGCCTATTAAATATTCCTCTTGGCCTGGGGTTTTAAAGACAATAACCGCGGCGCCGGCAATGCTTAATAAAACAGCCGTGCCAGCCATTGCGAGCTTTTTAGTGTCGCGACTGTTTTTATCAAAAATAGTATTCAGTGCGATAACATAGAAAGGCGTAAAAATAGTAAATACCGCCACCAAATAACCGGGTAAATACTGATACGACTGAATATAGGCAAGGTACATTATCCCAAACTGCACAACGCCTAATACCATTAAGCGCAACCGCATCTTCAACAGTGAAACTCGGAAAATAAAGGGCAGAAAACATAAGAAACACAAAATGAGACGAATGCTCGCGACTAAGCCCGAATCTAGGCCGGTCAGCTTTCCTTTAATTAGACCAAAAGAAAACGCCCAAATAATCGATACTACTACTAAGCGCCACATACCGTGCGTCCATCGTTATAATTAAAAAGTTGTACGTATCCTACCCAGTTATTCCCAAGTTAGCTATGTCATTGCAGACCCGGCCTAAACTGTTGTGCGTGTTTTAAACTATTTGACCTGATAGAATTAGATAAATATTTATGGAGATCATTATGGCTCGTTTTATCAGTTTTAATATCAACGGCATTCGTGCCCGCCAGCATCAACTTGAAGCGATTAAAGAGCAACTCGACCCCGACGTCATGGGTTTGCAAGAAACAAAAGCCCATGACGAAGTATTTCCTGTTGCTGATGTTGAATCGATTGGCTGGCATGTCGAATACTTTGGCCAAAAAAGTCATTATGGTGTTGCGTTAGTCTCTAAGAGCAAACCAATATTTGTACAGAAAGGCTTTCCTACCGACAGCGAAGACGATCAAAGGCGTTTGATTCATTGTCGTTATAATATTGAAGGCAGCACAATTGATGTTTTAAATGGATACTTCCCACAAGGCGAAAGTGAAACCCACGAAACTAAATTTCCTGCCAAAGCCAAGTTCTACGCAGACCTAAATAACTATTTAGACAATGAATTAAAAGACGCTGACAATATTTTATTAATGGGTGATATGAATATATCGCCTGAAGATGCCGACATTGGTATCGGTGAGCCGAACCGTAAGCGCTGGTTAAAAACTAGAAAGTGCTCTTTCTTACCCATTGAGCGTGAATGGTATCAAGATTTACTGTCTCGTAATCTGACCGATACCTACCGTAAACACTACCCAACCAGTAATGATAAATTTAGCTGGTTCGATTACCGCTCAAAAGGTTTTGCTGATGAACCTAAGCGCGGATTACGAATAGACCACATACTAACCACACCCGCGTTAACAGAAGCCTGTACGTCTGCGGATATAAGCTATGACATCCGGGGAATGGAAAAGCCGTCTGATCATGCACCCATCTGGTCAGATTTCGACTTCACAAAACTATAGTTTATTATTAGTTAATTATTAGTTAATTCTTTAATCAATCACTAATTTTCGAATGGTAGAAATCCATTAATGGATACTTTAAAAACCTCATTAATGGATAAATTTGATAAGCCTAGTTAAGAGTTATTAAAGCGATGAATTAACAATTCTATTTTAAGTATAGATTTTGTGAACTTAGCTCGCCAATTAAACGAACACAAGTTAAAATCACCGACTCAACAATTGTCATATTAATGATTTTTAACAACAGAAGGTAAAGGTATCCTGATTTTATAACTACTATCCATCCTAGAAGTAAAGACTCAAATCACACTTGAAACGATGGAATTATTAAATTTAGAAGTTGAAGAAGAAAAACAGAACAACGTATCATTACAAGAAAAAATACATTAAAAGAAGAAAATATTTAGCTGCAAGCAGAACGCCAAACGTGGAATGATAAAGTCGTTGGCCTAGTCGCTTTACTAAGAAAAAAACCGTGAATAAAGTTTAAGTATAAATCATCTAATACCTCAAGGTTGAGCTGATGGTTGATCGAATTTTTATTTGCAACCCTTATTAAGTCTTTAATACTTCAAGCTGCTGCATATAATCCAACCAGGCTTTAGCACTGTTAGTTGAATCGGGTTCTGCAAGGGCTTTAGAAAAATAGACTTTGGCATTCTGATATTCTTCTAACTCAAAATACGCATTCCCTTGCATCAAAAAACTCAAACCTCGTTTTTTCCCGGTAAGACCTAATGCTCTCGCTTTAGCGAAACTTGATACGGCACCTTTAAAATCTGATTCATCAAACTGGAGCTGCGCGCTGCGATAATAAAGCTTTGCGGCCTCTTGTCTTGTCTCTTGTGTTGTCTCTAGCTGAATAACCTGGACATCCCCTTTTTCTTTTAATGATTTATCCACTAACTGCAGAGAATATTCAGCGGCGTTAATAAAGGCTGTTATTGCTTGTTTTCTTTCACGACTTTGAAGCCACGCCGATGCCAGTAATGTCCAATTTTCGTCATTAAGCTCTATTTTCTTTTGTTCTAGTAAAGCCTGCAATATTCTTCCTGCACGCTCAGGAATACCTTCGGTAATCAATAATTGAACGAGAATAATTAAACCCTCTTCTTTCACTAAAATATTACGAACATTGGCCAGTTGTAAAACCTTGAGTGCTTCTTTGGGTTTATTAAGCATCTGTTGCAGTGAGGCTTGCTGTAACCAATATTCTTCTTTGGTTTCGTTTATTACAATCAATTGATCCAATACACTAATGGCTTCTGGATATTGTTTTAACTGATAGTATGCCGCCATTAGCATCTGCAACCAATTTTCTCTTGGTTGCTGCGAGCGATCAATCCCTTGCTTTAACCACACAATGGAATTTTTGAAATCTTGTTTAAGCTGAAAAGCTGAACCCAGGGTAATAAACGCCATTGAATTTGTGGAGCCCAGCTTTTCTTTTTCTGCGGCTTCGATTCTTATTTGCAAAACGGAGATCGCTTCTATTATTTGACTATCTGCTAAATAAAGCTGCGCAACATTGGTGGCTAAGGATACTGCCTGGGTCGCCTTCATCGCTTCCAGTGCTAAGGCTTTATTGAAGTAGTTTAATGCCTGCATGCGGTTTTCTTGTGCTAAAAATAATTGCGCATGAATTTGATACGTTAACGCTAAACCAAAACCTGGGGTTAGGTTTTCCTCTAAATCTTTAAGACCGTCTTCGACTTCAGAAAATTTATTTTCTGTCAGCAGTGCTTGTATATCATTCAGCGCCTGGTATGTTTTGGGCGATAACGATTGATTGGCCGCACTGGCATTACAAGAGATTAATCCCAATGAGCAACTGATGCTAAACATCAGCGAGGTCGCTATTTTAGAGACGCTAACTGTTCGATAGGCATGAAAATATCGAAATACATAGAAAATTTGAGGCACGATATCAGCCCTTATCCAAAGTATATTCAAGGGTTTGAGTCACCGATTGTGGCTGGGGTTTGCCGTCGATAATTTGTGGTTTGAATTTGTATTTATATAAGGCACGTATCGCTGAGCGTTCAAAAACACCCCGCGGCTTAGACTCAATAATTTCAACGGCATCGACTGTGCCTTGAATATTGACCTCTAGCCTGGCTTTAACAAAGCCTTCAATATTTCGCCGTTTTGCTTTACTGGGATACTGCGCAGGCATTCGCACCAAAGGAATAACATCACCATCGCCAAAGCCCATACCAATTTGCGCATCCCCTAATAAACTTCTATTCGCCAACGACAAATCTGGGCTGACACTGGGCATACGCATCGCTATTTGTTTCATCGGCGTATTTTGCTGGGCAGCTTGTTCAGGAGGCATGGGTGGTTTTTTAGGCTTAGCAGGCTCTTTCTTATCACGCTGTTTAATACGACTTTCACTGTCTTGCTTCAACCGGATAAAGTCAATAACCGTTTGCTCGCCCTGATTATTATTCTGCGTACCATCACTGCTCACCATGCCACTCATCACGGCAAAAATACTGCCCGTGACAATGATAGAACAGAGGAACGCTAACATAAGTTTCATGCTAGCTTCCCGAAATTTCGGCTGAAATAGAGATATTACTGACGCCGGCCAAGCGCACTTGATCCATGACTTTAACCAATAATCCGGTATTGGAGTATTCGTCTGCCTGAATAATGACTGCACCTTGTGGATTCTCGGCTTTTAAACGTTCAATATTGGCGCGCACCGCACGCACATCGATCGAGCGACGATCAATCCAAATCTCACCATTAGGCCTAATCGCCACTAGAATATTGCTACCTTTCTGCTGCACCGCGGTTTCTGCACTGGGGCGGCTTACCGTGATACCCGACTCTTTAACAAACGAGGTGGTCACAATAAAGAAAATAAGCATAATAAAAACAATATCCAACATAGGAGTAATGTCGATATCACTGTCATCGCTTTCGGTGGCGGTATGTCGTCTTCTGCTCATAACTCTCTATCCATTACCGTAATCAGTCACTATTAATTCATAGCAACTATGGGTGCTATTACTCTGTCGTCAGAGTATCGGCCAATCGTTGATGACCTTGCTGCGCTAAGCGTTGGAAACGAGTTTTGAAATACAAACCCGTTAACGCAACTAATAACCCCGCCATGGTTGGCAGTGTTGCTTGCGATATGCCAGCCGCCATCGCTCTAGCATTACCCGTTCCTGTAATCGCCAACACATCAAAAACACTGATCATCCCGGTGACCGTGCCGAGCAATCCCAGCAAGGGGCAAATGGCGATTAATAAAGTAATAAACGATAACCACGTTTGAGTTTCTAATTTAAATTGGCTGATCATATAGCGACGGATTTGGCGCGCCGTCCACGAGTTACGTTCAACTCTATCCGTCCAGTGCTGACGATAGTTTTTAATGCGACTTGGCATGGTGCGATAAAAAAACCATAAACGTTCTAAAATTAACGTCCACAGCATCACGCAGACAACTAAAATGCCATAAAGTACGGGGCCGCCACGCTCAAGAAAATCAAATAACCAGGCTAGCATAATTAGTTATCTTTCTTCGTTAGAGTGTTTCGTGTTTCCATCGCCGTCGCAATCAAACCCGCCGCTTGCTCATCAAGAATTTGAACGAGGCGCTTGCTCTGACTGCTTACTAAGTTGTGAGACAGCAATAACGGGATCGCTGCTACCAAACCTAATACTGTGGTGATCAGCGCCTGTGAAATACCACCGGCCATTAATTTAGGATCCCCCGTACCAAAATTAGTGATCGCTTGGAAGGTTGCAATCATACCGGTCACGGTTCCTAGCAGACCTAATAATGGCGCGATGGCAGCAAAAAGCTTAATCATCGATTGCGCCTTTTCTAATTGCGGCACTTCTTTTAAAATCGCTTCGTCAATTTTAAGCTCGAGGGTTTCTAATTCTTGATCATTGTGATTAAACGCAGCCGCGGTGGCTAATACACGACCCAGAGGATTATCAGTATTAGGCATATCGAGGTGTTTAATTTGATTCTCTACTTTTTTGCGAATGGCAAACAAACTGGTCAAGCGCCATGTGGCTAACAATAAGCCGATAATCGCCAAGACAATAATGATATACCCTACTAATGCACCCTGCTTAATACGGCCTAATAAATCGGGATTAGACAAAACCAATCCTAACAAGGCACCTCGGGTTGGGTCTAAACCAATCGCCTTGAATTCACTAATATCTGTTTCAAGATAATCTGAAATCAACCCCGCCTGCTCTGGCTGGCGGGCCATAGAAATTAGACGGCCTGTTTCTTCATCGAAACGCAGGTAACCGTGTTCAGTCATCGCATTAAAAGCACCGATGCGTGTTACCAACTGCTCCACTTCGCTGCCATCATTTTGTACGACTTGCGCGTTAAACTGGCTAATCTGTCCGCTTAGTGTCATTTCTTCTTGCAGGGTCAGCCACAACGCTTGGAGTTCTTTAATATTCGGCAGTTCTTTTGCCTGCGAAAGTTTTTCTAAATCCGCCGCACGGATAGGTTTTTCTGCGCGCGTTAAACTGGTATGCAAGGTGCCGTTTAGATCATCGGCGACTTGGCGAACTACCCCAAACATTTCACCTAGATTACCCACGCGCAAACGGAGCTGATCTTCTTTTTGCGATAACGTTTTTTCATTTTTATCAAAACGAGCTTTCAAATCATCGGCTACATTCTGCTCAGATTTTAATACTTTTTTTGCTTGATTCAGAAATAGTGTTTGGTTTTTTTTATTGTCTTTAAACTGGGCTTCACGTTGTTTATTAATGTCAGTTTCTTGCATTTGAAATTGTTTAACTTGCTGTAGCAGGCCTTCTAACGTTTTAACATCAGCCACTTTAGGCTCTTCTGCAAAAGCTAAAGGCGCAAAGTTTAATGTCGCTGCAATTAAAAAGAGGGTGACTAGTGTTATTGAAAATCTTAAGGTATTCATGTTATAGACTCCCTGTAGAACTTTCGAGCGGGGTCGGTGTAATAATGGCCGGTGTAATAATAGGCAGTATTAATAATTCAGGTGCGGCGGTTTGACGAGCGACGTCCTGCGCCTTTCTGATATCACGTAATAGAGAAGCGTCGAGCGCTAGCCATTGCGATGAATCTTTATTCCAAGCCCAGGCAGTATCACCTGAAAGTGTTAAACGATATAAAACCGTGCGACCAATGCGCAGGTAATCGTAAACGATATTATCGTCTGCTTTTTCACGATACGTTTCTAGTGTACGGCCATATTCCACTTCAATTTGAAAGGCTTCTAGTACACGACGGTATTTTTCCGACACGGTAATATCCGCCCGGGTCATCAACTCACGTAATTTAGCTAACCGCGTTGCGCGTTCTTTCTGTAAAAAAGGTAAGTCGAGTTGATTGAATTGTTCTAATGAATCCAACATCTGGCTCATTAATGGCAAAATACCTTGCTCAGTAAATTCTATATCACGAACCTGCTGATCAATTTTTGTGATTTCGGTTTTTTGATTTTTTACAATCGCCGTCATTTGTTTGTTATACAGTTTTAACTGATCGATCTCGCTGTTTGTGGCGCGATAATCTTGCAATAAGACTTGATAAGCATCGTCTAACGAGTCGACTACTTGCTGTGACTGAATCGATTGACCGACCCCTTTATCAATGCCAGAACGCCCTTCAATCAATATGTCGGTATCCGCATTTATTAGGCTAGCAGCCGTCAATAGGCTCATGCTAACGGCAATGTTTCTAACAAGCCTCGCAATCAATTTAGCGCTTGTTGTTGATCCGCTTACTGACTTCTGCCAAGAAAAAGACATCAAAAAATTCCTGCATAAAATATGAAAAGCCGTTGCTAGTAATTTGAATACGGGATCTATTTTAAAATAGATCCTTTCAAACGCTAGCAACGGCTTAGGGCTGACTCTTTAAATAATATTATGTTTGCTGAGTCAGCGTCACTGAATGTTGATGCGAATCATTCTAATCTAGAGTTCGATCGCATT
Source organism: Oleispira sp. (assembly GCA_051275515.1). Taxonomy (GTDB): domain Bacteria; phylum Pseudomonadota; class Gammaproteobacteria; order Pseudomonadales; family Oceanobacteraceae; genus Oleispira. The sequence continues at coordinate 12,202 of JBNMOT010000039.1, forward strand.
CAATCCTAATTTCGCAGCAATATCACCCGTACCCTTGGGTGCTAACACGGCTTTTTTACCATCAATGTCTAATAAATACGTTTTCATCACTCGCTTCACATCGGCTAACGTCACCGCAAGCAAACCTTGGCGGTACGCCAAACGACGCGCCGGTGTTCGGCCCGACTTTAACGCATGATGAATAAGTTTCGCTTCACCCGCAGGAGAACTCGGACGATCCATGGATCCGATGATGCCTAAAATAGACTGTTCAACCAGACTTTCATCTTTGGCATCGTTTAATATCCAATTAATCGATGCTTTAAAATCATCAAACGTTCCTTCAATACGTGGATCACGATAAGAGTAAAATTTGAAGATACCTAGCGTCGAATCTTGACTTGCCCCAGCACCATAAGCCCCACCCTGCTCTCGAATCGCGGTATGCAAAAACCCGTTACGTAAGATACCTGCCGCAACCGATAATGCAGGAGCATCAGCATGCAATTGATTCACGGTTGGGAACGCCATGGCGCAATAATTAACCTGGCTATCAACCATCCAATAGCTGTGCGAAGCACTGCTGGCCAAGGTGTTGGCATCTGCCGCTTGGATACTAAAAGGCGCTTCAGCATAATTTTGCTGCCAAGGGGCAACTGATGTCGCATGGGCCGCAAGCTGTTCTTTATCTTGAATCAACAACACTTCCGTTGGTTGCGAGACAATTTTTTGCTGCAGTGCCTGTAGCTCGGACGCTAGCGTTGCAGCTTGATCCTTAGACGGCTGGCCAAAACTCGCTTTTAAACGCTGAGTTAGCGGTAACCCTGAGATATCGCTCATCATCGCCGCATGCTCAGTCACTTGAGCCGCTGCAATTTGCATGGCCAAACCATGACCGTTACCGGTAATACCTTGCAGGCGACGTGCACTGATTTGTTCTGCTAGTTCACCGACTCGCTCAACATCAGAGAAATCGCCCTGCAACATTGTTTCGCGCATTAAGTCGCTAAACGGTTGCTGATTGCTGGCTAAGGCCTTGCCCGAAAAGGTGTAATAAGCCAGCATTTCATTTTGCTGGTTATTGTCATTCATGGCTTTAGGCTTGATGCTGGCGTAACTTGAAATACCCCCACAGTAAGCCGCTTGCTTTTGCTGCTGCTGTAAATAGTCACCCTTTGCACCGACTTCGGTCCATGTGTAACCCAATATTGGCAGCAGCTGTAGTTCTTGCGCATTCAGCGGCGGTAAATTAGTAATCAATTGCTGATAGACAATGCCGTTTGTGCCCGTGCTATAGCTGGTAATATTGCTAGAGGCGCTGGTTGATAAGCTAGCCGCTTGTCGAGTAGCCTCATCATCAGGTTCTGGGTATTTAATTGCCGTAGGAATATCTTCAAGGCCTACGGAAGGTAATAGATCGCTATCGTCTTCTTGTTCTTGACGTGCTTTTAACGCTAATGACTGCTTAATAATCCCTTTCGTATCGTCATCACTTAGCTCAGCTTTCATTTTCTCAAGCTTTGACTTTTCTATGCGTAATTCTTCTGCACCTAATTCGCTATCAGGACGTAAAGACAAACGGATAAAGTGACGATTGCTTAATAATAAATCTTTAACTAAGTTCTGCACAAACTCAGGATCTTTTGAATCTTCTTTTAACGCCGCAAGAGCTGGTTCAATGTTAATCATGGCAACGGGATCGCCATAATGGGTTGCCGCGCTCATGCCACTGAAAATCAATTGCATGCCGTAAGGATGACCATCACCTCCAACTTCACGCTGATGAAATTCTAGCTGATGCAGTACTGAATCAATTTCTTCTTGTGCAACACCCTTTACCGCAACATCATTTAATATTTCAAAAATGAGTTTTTCAAAGGCTTCCGCATCGTTAATATTGCTGCCTTCAATACCACACATGAAGCTCATTTCACGATTCGAATCTTCCAAACCACACATAGGAGATGGCGCTGAAGCAAATTCACATTTTTCCAATGCTTTACGTAATGGCGAAGCGCTATTATCCAGTAATAATGCCGATAATAGGTGTGCTTCTAACTGTTCTTTTAAATTGGCGGACTCGCCCAATAACCAAGCGATGACATGATGCGTTTTATCTTTCAGCGCTTCAGTATCATCAGTTTCCACGGCATAAGATTCTTCAACACGAATCGGCGCTGCTAAACGTTGCTCTAATGGCACCGCCCATTGCTGTTCTTGTTTGTCGAACCTTGCCAGTGCTTGCTGATCGAACTTCTCATGCATCTCTGCCACGTCCATATCGCCAAAGGTCATGAAAATGGCGTTGCTGGGATGATAATGGCTGGTATAGAAAGACTTTAACTGTTCATACGATAGATTAGTAATCTCAGAAGGCTCACCGCCACTATTGTAATGGTAGGTATTGGTTGGGAATAGATGCTTACTGATCTTCTGCCATAACTGGCTGACCGGTGAAGACATCGCCCCTTTCATCTCATTGAAAACGACACCTTTATAGACTAGGTCCGTTGTTGGATCTTCCATTTTTTCGAATTCAACACGATGGCCTTCTTGGGCAAAATCGAGTTCATCTAAGTTCGCAAAGAAAACGGCGTCTAAATAAACACTCAACAAGTTGTCGAAATCTTTATCGTTTTGCGAAGCAAAAGGATACGCCGTCCAGTCACTGCTGGTCATCGCGTTCATAAAGGTATTAAGCGAGCGGCGTGTCATCATAAAGAAGGGATCACGCACGGGATATTTTTCACTGCCGCACAAAGCTGTATGTTCAAGAATGTGCGCTACGCCAGTACTGTCTTTTGGCATAGTACGTAAAGCCACCATGAAAACTTTTTCTTGGTGGTCGGCCGCAAGGTGATAATGCACGGCACCTGTTTTGGTATGCTGATAATGCTCAACGGTCAAATTAAGGGAGCTCACTTCTGTGCTGCTGATAAATTCAAATGCAGACTTAACCTGAGTCATATATTGCGGTGCCTCTTTATGCGTGTGTTTAATACGATGTGCGCTTGATATTGTGTGCTTTATGGTAAAAGCTGTATATGAGAACAAGTATCTTTGTTACAGCCTTGATAATCAATGAGTCGTTGGAAATGAGTTCTAATTTTATGCCTTTATCGTCGAAAAACCTTAAAACCATTGCCGAACAGTTTCCGGTTAACGACCGATGCATCTATTTAAACCATGCCGCCGTTGCTCCTTGGCCAAGATGCACGAGTAATGCGGTACAAAAATTCGCCGAAGAAAACTGCCAAACGGGGGCTCAAGGGTATCTTACCTGGCTAAAAAAAGAGCAAGACTTACGTGCCAAACTGGCCAAACTTGTAGGCAGTGAAAATCAAGAATGTGTCGCTCTGGTTAAGAATACCTCAGAAGCATTATCTTTTGTGGCTTATGGTTTAGATTGGCAAGCCGGTGATATTATCTTGATTAGTGATAAAGAATTTCCATCGAACCGAATTGTTTGGGAGTCTCTCGCGCACAAATTTGGCGTGATCGTTAAACAAGTTCACATCTCAGCCGAAGACCCAGAAGTTGAAATATTAGCGGCGATTAATACCTCCAGTGATAGACCAAAATTAATTTCTGTTAGCGCGGTTCAATACGCCTCTGGCATAAAGCTGGATCTTGCCAAATTAGGAGAAGCCTGCAAGGCGAAGGGTGTTTTATTCTGTGTGGATGCAATCCAAGCAGTTGGCGCAATGGAATTTAAGTGTGATGAATGGAACATCGATTTTGCCATGGCCGATGGCCATAAATGGATGCTAGGGCCTGAAGGTTTGGGCTTTTTCTTCGTAAAAGAGCAGCACATTAAAAAATTAAATCTTTACCAATATGGCTGGCACATGATTGAAGGTGCGGGTGATTTTTCGATCAAAGACTGGCAACCAGCCAATAATGCTCAGCGCTTTGAATGCGGCAGCCCTAATATGCTGGCGGGTTATGCGTTAGAAGCTAGCATCGATTTATTATTAAATATGGGGCTTGATAATGTTGCGCAAGCCATTGAATACAATCACGCTTACTTAGTCGATAAACTTCAGGCATTAGGCGCTGACATACTATCGCCTTTGGAAAGTCATCGACGCGCAGGAATTGTCACTTTTAAATTTGCGGGTATTGATTCTACATGGCTGTATAAGCAGTTGATGAGTAAGGATGTTGTATGTGCTAACCGTGGCGGTGGTGTCCGTTTTTCACCCCATTTCCATACAACAAAAACCTGTATGAAAGGGGCATTAGAAGTATTGAAGACCTTGATTACATAGTATGAGTCAAGCGATCCGACGACAGTGCACCTGCAAGATAGATTTCTACCTTGTCTTTTGCCATGGTCTCGTCACCGGTAAATTGCACACCAATACCGGCCACTTTATTGCCTTGCGCACCTTTTGGAGTAACCCAAATAATCTTACCTGCAACCGGAATTTTTTGTGGTTCTTCCATTAATTTTAACAGCATGAACACTTCTTCCCCCAGCTGATACTGTTTACTGGTAGGGATGAATAACCCCCCTCCTTGAATAAACGGCATGTAGGCAGCGTATAAAACAGCTTTATCTTTAATCGTTAGGGATAAAATACCACTTCTAGAATTCATACAGGCCTCTTAAGACGAAGGTGGAGATGTAAATGACTGTTGCCAATCTAATAACAGTGACTCTAATAATAACGATGCATTATAGTTGCCGTGCCCTGAGGCGAGACGACCTGCAATCTCTTGAAGTTTCTGTTGTAAGATTAACAGCTTTATCTTAGATACGGTAGCAACCAGCTGACCTAACCATTCACCTTGCTGGGGGTGACTAATCTGCATCACATGTGCGCCCATACCTAACTTCATAATATCTAAACTTAAACTCGCCCACCAATTGATAGTATCGGGTAGATCGTATTTGGATAAGGCCTTACTAACGTCTTGCAGTTGCTGCTGCCCTGACAACCATTTTTGCATCAAGCTAATATAAGCCGCATCTTGTAACAGCGACCCCTCTCGCAACCATCGCTCCGCCTTCAACGGTCCTCCGCCACATTGTCGTAATGCTAAAGCCAAATCCTCAGATGATGTATTAGGCAGGCGTTCTGATAACCACTCTAAGGCTTGCTCAGAATGGGGTGGGTGCAGGTTAATTCTTTGTGTTCGACTGCGGATCGTCGGCAGTACCGTACCCAGACGCTCTGCAATTAATAACAAATACGATTCACCGGAAGGCTCTTCTAATGTTTTAAGTAACGCGTTTGAGGCATTTAGGTTCATTGCTTCTAACGGATAAATCTGGACAACTTGGCAAGCGGAGATTTGCGGCGTTTTAGACATAAAATCATTAAGTTTTCTGACCGTATCTACTTTAATTTGCTTGCCTTTTGCTTCTTGGTTGCAAATAAAATAATCGGGATGGCTGCCTGCGTCCATTAATTTGCAACTATGACACTGGTCGCAATACAGGCTTGATTGAGCCGCTTTTTTATCGGACGCCTGACATAATAAAAACTTAGCCAGTTTGAACCCAAGCGAACGCCGTCCGGTACCTTCGTTACCCAGCAATAACAAAGCATGAGGTAAGCCAGCGCCGTGATATCGCTTGACTAAGCCTTGCCAAAGATCATTATTCCATGGGATGCTTTGTAATAAGACTTGCCGGGTATCTCGACCCTGTTGAGCAAGCTCTGCTTCGTCAACCGCCATTATTGCTGCTCCCCGTTTAGCGCCTTCTTTTCTAATCCCATTACTTCAGATAGCAACTGTTCGAGTGCTAATTTCAAATCAACTTGAACCTGAGGTAATTCTTGTGCCGCATTAATCACATATACTCGGTTTGGTGCATTTTTAGCAATCGCTAAAAAACCATTACGCACTCGACTGAAGAAATCGAGCTGCTCAGTTTCAAACCGATCGGCGGGGCCACGAGCTGTTGCTCGCTCCATTCCCACATTAATCGGAGCATCCAGTAAAAACGTTTTATTGGGCTCAATACCCAGCTGGGCAATGGCTTTTAACTGACTGATTATTGCTAGCTCTAACCCTCGGCCATATCCCTGATAAGCTATGGTTGAATCTGTAAAGCGATCACATAAAACCCAACAACCGCGGTGTAATGCTGGTTTTATTAACGCTTCGATATGCTGGGCACGAGCGGCAAATACTAGCAGCAGTTCTGTCACATCACTCATGCGTTCGTTGTGTGGTTTTTTTAATAGCTCGTTACGAATAATTTCAGCTATTTCAGTTCCACCCGGCTCACGCGTAACGATAACGTCTACGCCTTGCTGCTCGAGCAGTTGGCGACAATATTCGATATTGGTTGATTTACCAACACCCTCACCACCCTCAAAAGTAATGAACTGGGCTTGTACTGCTTTAAGATTACTCATGATCACTTCTACTTATTTGGCAGAGCAGTTTTTTTATCATAATGATTAGTTGGCTACTGGCGCAGATCGGTAATCTTTATTGCGTCTAAAAATCTGGTATTTACGGACTGCGCGATTATGTTCTGCCAGTGACGTAGAAAAATAATGACTGCCATCCCCTTTAGCGACAAAGTAGATGCTGTCGCCGCTGTCTGGATTTAATGCGGCGTTAATTGCTGCGCGACCTGCCAAAGCGATTGGCGTTGGTGGCAAGCCTTTTTTGCGATACGTATTATATGGGTTAGAACGATCGCGTAAATGTTTCTTTTGCAAATTGCCTTTATAGTTTTCACCGAGTCCATAAATAACAGTAGGATCCGTTTCTAAACGCATATTCATGTTTAAGCGACGGATAAATACCCCCGCTATCTCGGGACGCTCGCTCGCCTGCCCTGTTTCTTTTTCTACAATAGACGCCATAACTAACGCCTCCTGCGCAGACCGATACGGCAGTTTCTCTATTTTATTTGCTAATAATTTATCGATGTATTCTTGCCATTCTTCATTCAATACTGTTTGCATACGCAGATGCGCTTGCTTAATAATTGATGACACCGTATCACCTGAGTGATAAACATAAGTATCAGGATAAACCCAGCCTTCGGCTAAAACATCTAACCCCAATACCTTTTGCACATTTGCAGTGGTCAGTGGCTGAATATCATGTATTAACCTTGGCGATTCTTTCAGCCTCACTAGCACATCCGTTAAGCGAGTGCCTTCAATGAAACTTACTTTGTAACGTTTACTTGAGCCTTGAGTCAGCAAGGTTAAAATCTCGTAGGCACGAGTACTTTTAGGTATTTCAAATTCACCTGGTTTAATGTCTCTTGCACTGTCGAAAATACGCGCCTGAATTAATAGTGCTTTTGCGGAGGGTAACCAACCTTGTTTCTGCCAATCATAAGCAAGTTGAGAAAGCGTCTGGCCTTTTTTAACATCAACAACAACATAATTTTCACCTTCCGCTAAAATAATAGCTTGCTGGGCAAAAAAAACGCTGCCAGATAGGGAGGCCAGAATCCCCAAAAATGCAATAATAAATAATTTTTTAAACATACTTAAAGCCTGCCTCTTTTTGACTTATTTTATTGCAGCACTGGATTGCAATCAGTCAGTTGCATTTGATATTAGTTTACATATAAACGCTAAGTTTATCAGTTCAAAAATTGTTGATTAAAAATAGCCGCTAAACCCTCAACCTGCGGGCTTTGATTGATAACATGCCCATCAATCTCAGTGACCTTTTGTATGCCTAACAAACTGTTCGTAATAAATACGGCATCCGCCGTCAATAGCTGATCTAATTTAGCGCCTTTTTCGATAACAACAGTGGAATTATTTCGCTCTTGATCAATTATCCAACGCCTAACACAGCCATCAATACCTTCTTGACTAAGATCAGGGGTAAAAAGGCGCCCCTCTTTTAACCAAAAAATATTAGACATTGTGCCTTCCGTGACATCACCATCTAGGTTAAACATTATACCCTCATCAAAGTTTTCTTGTTCGTTCCATTCAGAACGGGCCATGACTTGGTCGAGACGATTTAAATGTTTGAGCCCTGCCAAGGTAGGTTGGCGAGATAAAGTATGTCGACATAAAGTTAACCTGAAGTTACTCTTGCAGTTGACAGTTGGCAGGTCGTTAATACTTAACCACCAATTTAATGTCACTTGTGGGGGTATGTTATAACCTCTTGGCCCTTCTCCCCGACTAACAATCAATTTGGCGCAGCCACTGGCAATATGTGAAAGGCTTTGAGTAACAAAGTCGTCCCACTGTGAGAAAAAATCATCGAGCGGTAAGCCAAGAATATCCTGTGCATTTTTTAATCGTTGCTGATGGTACTTCCACATGGGAATATTCCCGTTAACGATGCGCAGTGTTTCAAATACACCATCACCATACTGCAATGCTCTGTCATTAATGTTAATGCATTGATGTGCATTAATGCTGTCTTTATGCGTATCGACAAGATCACCGTTGGCGAAAAATAATTCCATGTGACGTTAGCTTACCTTTTTGTGTGTTAAATATAGGCTATTAATTAAATAGCACCGATCAAAAATCAAACGTCTTACGCGTCAACTTTTTTGAAAAGCAAAGAACCATTGGTACCACCAAAACCAAACGAATTTGAAATTGCCGCATCAATGTTCATTTTACGCGCAGTGTGGGGAACATAATCTAAATCACAGCCTTCGCCTGGCTCATCTAAGTTAATCGTAGGCGGAGCAATACTATCGGTGATTGCCTTAATTGTGAAAATCGCCTCAATAGCCCCCGAGGCACCTAATAAATGCCCTGTCATAGACTTGGATGATGATACAGCAATTTTATGAGCATCCTCACCAAACACACCCCGAACTGCAGAAGTTTCTGCTATATCTCCTGCATGAGTTGAAGTGCCATGCGCATTAATATATTGAACTTGGCCTGCTTGCATTTCCGCATCATTAAGTGCGTTTTGCATAGCGGCTTGTGCGCCATTGCCGTCTTCTGGTGGGCTAGTGATATGGTGAGCATCATCACTCATGCCAAAACCTGCAAGCTCGGCGTAGATCGTTGCGCCACGTTTTTTAGCGTGTTCATATTCTTCTAATACTAAAATACCTGCGCCATCACCCAGCACAAAGCCGTCTCGGTCTTTGTCCCATGGTCGACTGGCTTTTTCAGGCTCGTCATTTCTAGTCGACATAGCACGCGCAGCGGCAAACCCACCAACCCCTGCAGGACAGGTTGCCATTTCAGCCCCCCCTACAATCATAATATCAGCATCGCCATAAGCAATCGTACGAGCGCCATAACCAATATTATGCGTCCCCGTTGTGCAGGCCGTTGCTATAGCAAAATTAGGGCCTTTTAAACCATATTTAATGGCTATATTACCTGCTGCCATATTAACGACTGTCGCAGGAATAAAAAAAGGAGAGACACGGCGCGGGCCTTTTATTTCTATGTCTAAGCACGTTTTCTCGATGGTGCTGATACCACCAATACCCGAACCCACCGCCACGCCAATTCGACGAGCGTCAATGTCATTTGTTTCTTTATTATTATCAAGATTGGCATCTTTCATGGCTTGATAACTGGCAGCCAATGCATATTGTATGAAGACATCGACCTTGCGTGCGTCTTTAGTGGTTAAACCGTATTGAGTCACATCAAAGTTTTTTACCTGACCGGCAATTTTAGTTGCGAACCCTTCAGTATCAAATGATTCTATTATGCTCACACCACTTTTACCTGCAATCAGTGACTGCCAGCTATCTTCAACTGTATTTCCAAGTGGGCTGATCATACCTAAGCCTGTAACAACGATTCGACGCGAGTTCATGTTTCCCAATCCCTTATTACTATTTTTTAATACTCAGCTTTCAATACTTAGTTTTCAATACTGAATGTTATTGCCTATCCAGATAATAAAAAAGCCGCAATCTAAACAGAGGCGGCTTTTTTGAGCTAACGATTCCGATTAGCTAGAAAGATAATAAAAATCGATAGTCTCCGTATCAACATACTATATAACTGCGTAATTAAAGGTGCGCAATAATGTAGTCGATAGCTTCTTGAACACTGGTCAATTTTTCAGCATCCTCATCCGGAATTTCAGTTTCAAATTCCTCTTCTAGGGCCATAACTAACTCAACAGTATCTAGAGAATCAGCACCTAAATCGTTTACAAAAGAAGATGTTGATTTAACCTCTTCTTCTTTAACGCCCAATTGTTCGATTACGATTTTCTTTACACGTTCTTCGATGTTGCTCATAATTCACTTCCTAAGTTCATTAACCCATGTTCATACCGCCATTCACATGAATGGTTTGGCCTGTAATATATGCTGCATCGTCACTTGCTAAAAAAGCAACGCTACCTGCAATTTCGTGTGTCGCGCCCATTCGTTTCATTGGGATGGACGCTAGGATGGCTTCTTTTTGTTTTTCTGGCAAGCCATCTGTCATATCTGTGGCAATAAAACCGGGTGCAATGGCATTAACCGTAATATTACGACTAGCAATTTCTTGCGCCAAAGAACGCGTTAGACCTTCCAACCCAGCCTTCGCCGCAGAATAGTTAACCTGCCCAGCATTACCCGTTGTACCGATTATTGAGCTAATGTTGATAATGCGGCCTGCGCGCGCTTTTATCAACGGCTTAATCAAGCTTTTACACACTCGATACACCCCAGAAAGGTTAGTATTAATAACATCCAACCACTCATCGTCTTTCATCCGCATAAAAAGATTATCGCGCGTAATGCCCGCATTATTAACAACCACATACGGTGTGCCGTGCTTTGTTAAAAAACCCGCAATTGCAGCATTAACTTGCTCAGAATCAGCAATATTTAATACAAAAGCATCATGCTCAGCACCGTATGCTTGCAAATCAACTCTCAAGCTATCGCAGCCGGAATTTGAGGTCGCGGTGCCCACCACTTTATAGCCTCGAGCAATTAACGACTCGGCAATACCCTTGCCAATACCGCGACTTGCACCTGTGACCAATGCGAGTTTTTTATCTGACATTAGCCTTCACCTTTTATTGCGTTTAATAATTTTTCGAAATGCGTAATATCACCCGTCGAAAAGGTTGCGAGTTCTTTATTGATGCGCTTATTCAGACCGGTAATAACCTTACCTGGACCTACTTCAATCGCAAGTTCGGCGCCATTACACGATGCCTCAATAGCGCCAATCCAGTTAACTGGGCAATAAAGCTGTTCGACTAAACGCTGCTTCATGTCCGCCACCGAGCTAACCGCATTATCAGCGTTATGATAAACATCAAACTGTGGCTCAGACCAGGTGACACTGTCTAAAACCTTTACAAAAGGCTCCGCAGCCGTTCGCATAAGCGAAGAATGAAACGGTCCGCTTACTTGTAACGGTAATGCTCGCTTAGCACCGGCTGTTTTGGCTAAGATACAGGCCTCTGCAATACCCGCGGCCGTTCCAGCCACTACAATCTGTCCCGGAGCATTAAAGTTTGCCGGTTCAACAACCCCGACAGGGCTTGCATCGAGACATACTTTTTCAATACTCTCTCGGTCTAAGCCCAGGATTGCTGCCATACCGCCTTCTCCTGCAGGCACCGCGGTATCCATTAATTCACCGCGTTTTTTTACTAAGCGTACGGCATCTTCTAACGAGAGGATACCCGAGGCATAAAGCGCAGAATATTCACCAACTGAATGACCCGCAGCGGCAAGTACATTAATCTCCTCACCTATTTCTTGCTGGATGATTCGCCAAATAGCGGCACTGGCAGTCACCAATATAGGTTGAGTATTGTAGGTAAGATTTAATTTTTCAGCAGGGCCGTTTTGAACAAGAGCCCAAAGATCTTGATTAATTGCCTGAGAGGCTTGCTCGAAAGTGTCTTTAACAATCGGGTACTGTTCTGCAAGATCAGCCAGCATACCAAGATGTTGAGCACCCTGACCGGGGAAATATAAAACGACCTGCTTTACCATAATGTCCCTAAAAAATTCAGTATCATATAAAAATACGATTAAAATAATCAAACTGCGACCGTATAAAATGGTAGTCGCTGAAGTACTACTAATAACTGGCGCTCATTATGAGGGAAAAATCATGACAGTAAAGAGAAGCAGGGGCATGAGAGACGTGAATTTTTCGACTTGATGGAATTTTTTTGAATTTCTGATGAAAATATAATCAATGCAGTGAAGTAACTACGAAGACAGACGATCCATTTCGTCAGCAAGGCGATTGGCAGTTCCTAATTCAATCTCAGCTAATGCATAGCGTATTGATTGATAAAAAGCCTCTTGGTCAGACTTTCCATGACTCTTGACAACCAAACCATTGATTCCTAACAATAATGCGCCGCTGTGCGTTACAGGATCTAACTGACGCTTAAAACGCTCGATTATTGGATTGGTAAAAAAAGATAATACCTTGCCAGACAAGCTGGACTGAAGCATCAAATTAAATTGATGAGAAACATGTCGCAATAACCCTTCGCTCGTTTTCAAGGCAATATTGCCATGAAATCCATCGCAGACAACGATATCTAACTCACCTTGATATAATTCGTCAGCTTCGACAAAACCCACGTAATCAATACCTTCTAATTCTGAGATCATCTGGCCGGCTAAACGTATTTCTTCAGTACCCTTACCGGCTTCTTTACCAATATTTAATAAACCGAGCTTAGGCTTGTCAATACCTTGAGCTTTCCGCCACGCGGAAGACAATAGTGCAAATTGATATAAACCATCAGCACCTACATCGATGTTTGCACCTAAATCTAGCATAAGAACAGGCTTACCCGCAGTGGGAATGTCCCTTGCCATCGCAGGCCTATCAACATCAATTAAAGTAGACAAGGTATAGCGTGAAAGTGCGAGTAAAGCGCCGGTATTACCGCAACTGACACAGGCCTGAGTTTCAAGATTGGCAATGCTTTTTAATGCCAACGCCATGGTCGATTTTTGCTTACGACGCAGAGCATGAGACGGCTTGTCCGACATATCGACGGATTGCTCACAATAATGAATATCAAAACGGGATTGGATATTAGAAAAATCAACAGGATTATTACTTGCATCCGCAAGCTGAGAGAGTTCGTCTTCTAACCAAGAGGATTCTAAAGAAGAAATATAATATTTAATAGAGAGATCACTACGCTCAGCAAGAATCTGCTGCGCGGCTTGAAAAGTAACGCGGGGACCGAGGTCCCCGCCCATACCGTCTACTGCAAGAGTAAACGTCATGACTTATTCGTCGTTACCAGTCTCCACGACTTTCTTACCACGGTA
>JBNMOT010000040.1:0-25122 GCA_051275515.1 Oleispira sp.
CACCTTTTTGTCCACAGCCCGCTAGTAATAATAATCCTGTTAAAACAGGTAATAAGAAAAAACGCATGTCAGTCTCCCGAATTTGTTGCCATTATACGGCAGTTAGCGGGTAGTCGATAGGGTCATTAAGGCGTGGTTTAAATCCTTTTCTATTCCTTGTTTAAATTTAATGTGCTGAATAATGCTTTCATCACCATAGAGAGCCAAGTCGGTAAGATAGACGGGATAAGTTTCATTGTCTGCGCGCATATTCAATAGTGTCTGAGCCACCTTTTGATAAAGCTGGTCTCCCCACTCCCATATACTGAACTCTTCACCATTACAGTAGATATTGACTTGTTCTTGATCATCTAAAATCGCATTTAATTGAATCTGGCTGGCTTGTTCCTGAAGGGGAGGCAGGCGTCTAGGTATGGGTTCAAATTCAGTGGTTTCATTATTACGCTGCAGTTCGAATAATAATAGCTTTCTTGCGCGCTTACGCACTAAGCGCCCTTGCAGTCGCTTATCGACTTGTCGCAGAAAACGAATAATCGGCAGCAGGACTTCGCTATCAGAACTTGCTTTCTGTTGCTGATGCAGCAGTACGCCATGTTCATCCAATAAATACCAAAAGTAGCTGTCTTCTTTACGCCAAAAATATAATTGCCAAGCACCGGGTTTAGCATTGTTAAAAATAGCCTTAAGAGGGCTACCGCTAAGGGCATTGGTATCTAATTTATAATGGCCGTAGTGCTGGCGTGGAAGAGCGAGTATCGCTAAAAACTTAACCACAGAATCGGCTTGTTGAAGTTTTATCCCCTTTTTATCTTGTTGCCAGACGTAATAATACTTGCCCGTTTCTAAAATGTAATCCACTTTAGGCTGCTCTAAAGTATGCTGGGTCAAATCCTCTAATACTTGTTTAACTCTTAAACTGATGGCGTCTGCTCGGGTAGCGCAAAAACAATGGCAGAGGTGTTCAGGCCAGCCTTGTTTTCGAGCCAAAGGAATATGTTGGAGCAAATAGCGCAGGCTCTCAATAAGTGCGCTCTGCCCCTGAAAGCGTTGAATTCGCCATTCTCCCCAACTATTAATGGTGAGTAAATCGATGCTTTGTATAAGATTTTCTTTTAACGCGCTATACCCCAATGCATCATTTCGGCTACTGAGTTTCTGCATACCTCTTCGAGTTAAATGGTGCATAGGGTCGATGCCCACATTAATGAATAACTGCCATTGGATGGGGATGCTTGGGCGTAGAAAGTTCGCCGCCGACATGTGATTAGGCAGAGGAATACTGCGCACGACTTGCAAGAGCTCTGTCAGCTCATATTGAGTCAGCGGGTTATGTTCTGGGTAAATGGCGTAATTCGTATAGTTACTCAACAAGCCATTAAAGTGAGCGTAACAAAGCAGTTCAATCAAACTGGAGGATTGTTTGATAATGCGGTGATCGGTTTCTTTGTGATAAGCCCCCGAGACCAGTTGCCAACGTTTTTCGTTTGACAGTATTAAGGAAATTTTATCCTGCACTAAGTTTGCGGCAATGTTCGGATTAATCGTAAGAATTTTACCCGGCTTTGCATCATAAAAAGCGTACAGCTGGTTGCCTAATACAGTAAGGTCTTGGCGGTTGATCTGAATGTTTTTCGTGTATTGATCACTGAAGGCGGCAAGATAGCGATAACTGATCAGCATTTCATTAACCAGAGCATTACGCTCAGCCTGAACTTCGTATACTTGCCACTCTTGCCGATGGTCTAGATGGCAAATGTGTGCGCGTGTCCAATGCCACTGCGTGACGATTTGTTGCAGTTCCTGATAGCGCCACTGGCGTTGTTGTCCTTGACTCGCACTGGTTAGGGGCAGGTTCGCTTTAAAATAAAACGCGCGGCGCAATAATTCTAAGCGTTTGTCGTTATGTTCGCCCGCAACATGTTTACTTACTCGATTCAGCATCAGTAGGTAACCATCACAAGAGAGGGAATCGATATTGCCGCGATGTACGGTATCTTTTAAATCCCAGCATAGGGGGCGTATTTTAGGATATTGACTGGCGTAATGTTGCGTTAATAGCAATTTAAGCAAGGATTTATAGGGGTTGTGTAAGCCTTTATTCAGCTGCCATAACCCCGCACCCACAAACTCTGCCGCAGGAATCGTAGAAATACTGCCAAAGTTTATCCAATGCACATCATGCATCAATGCTTGGTGGGATAGTTGTTCCAAATAGCGCTGGCTGTGTTTTTCATATTGAGTGGGGACTAACCACCAACTTGGCATACGGCCAGCCAGCCATAACGATGAACGATAAAATTCATCCAATAAAAGCAAGTGCTGAGTTGAACCAGAATGCTCGGCATCAACGTGAGCTTGTTGTTTTCCTTGGCGGAACTCTTCGGCATTCATGAGAAAAAAGTGAATCTCGACCTTTTGACTGGTCGCCCATTTTTCAATGAGATTACATTTAGCTTTTAATAGGGCTATTTGTTCATCGCTTATATCCGGGGCATGGCAAAGCCACACATCAAGATCACTGTCTGATGCTTGTGCCAGTGTCCCTAAGCTGCCCATTAAAAAAAGGGCTTGGATTGAACGTACGCCACTCACTCTTGGCACTTTTAGTCCCTTGGCTACATGACGCAGTGCCTTTAACGAATCAACTTGCGGCGTATAGTGCTCAATGCCAGCGGGGACATTTTGGTTAATAAAGCCAGATAGTTGCGGATGGTTTACATGCAATAAAATGGGCAGTACATCAAGCACGCGAATTTGGCGCTCTAGCATTAAGCTACGAGCTTGTTCGAGACGTGCACTATTGAGACTCAGAAATGACTGTTGCCATTGATTAATTTGATGAGGCGGGGGTAGCTTCATGTGTGTTTTGTGAGTCTGCAATGATGAGACTTCAATGGATGGTTTTGACATGATGTGAGTATAGACAAAAATATCATACTCATGAGATGAAAAGCGCCTCCTTTAACTAACAAGGAGTACGCTTTTGCTTGCGCTACTTCGATATTGGGTTTCAGACCCTAAGGTGTGGCCGCAAATTAACGTTTAGCGAGACGCTCACGGGCACGTTTTGCGGCCGCTATTACTTGTTTGGGCGCGGTGCCACCAATATGGTCACGCGCCGCCACTGAACCTTCAAGGGTCAGTACATCAAATACGTCAGCCGTAATTTCAGTAGAGAACTGTTGCAGCTCTTCTAATGACATTTCACTCAAATCTTTACCGGTCTCGATGCCATAAGCGACGGCCTTACCCACAATTTCATGCGCATCACGGAAAGGAATGCCTTTCACGACGACGTAATCGGCAAGATCCGTTGCGGTAGAGAAGCCACGACGCGCGGCTTCATACATTGAAGGCTTGTTGGGGACAAGGTGAGGGGCCATATCGCCGAAAGCACGGATGCTATCGCGCAGCGTATCGATGGTATCGAACAAGGGTTCTTTGTCTTCTTGGTTATCTTTGTTGTACGCCAACGGCTGTGATTTCATCAAGGTCAGTAGCGATATCAGGTGACCATAGACACGGCCAGACTTACCCCGCACCAATTCAGGTACATCCGGGTTTTTCTTCTGCGGCATAATCGAAGAGCCGGTGCAGAAGCGATCTGGCAGGTGAATAAACTGGAACTGAGCAGACGCCCAAAGTACCAGCTCTTCAGAGAAACGCGACATGTGCATCATGATGATGGCGCCCGCTGCGGTGAATTCAATGGCGAAATCGCGGTCAGAAACAGAATCTAGGCTGTTTTCAGTGGGCGCAGTGAAACCCAGCAGTTCAGCGGTATAGTGGCGATCGATGGGGTAAGTCGTACCGGCTAATGCGGCGGCGCCTAAAGGCAAATGGTTCAAACGCTTACGCACATCTAATAGACGTTCATAGTCACGTTCTAGCATTTCGTTCCACGCCAAAATGTGATGGCCAAAGGTCACTGGCTGAGCCGTTTGCAGGTGGGTGAAGCCTGGCATAATCGTATCATAATGAGCCGCAGCTAAACCGATTAAACCTTCTTGTAAGCGAGTTAAACCGTCACAAATATTGTCGATTTCATCGCGTAGGTATAAACGGATATCGGTTGCAACTTGATCGTTACGAGAGCGCCCGGTATGTAACTTCTTACCGGTGATACCGATCTTAGCCGTCAATGCGGCTTCGATGTTCATGTGAACGTCTTCAAGTTCAATCGACCAGTTGAAGTCACCGCGTTCGATCTCGATACGAACTTCTTCTAGCCCCCGTAAAATATCGTCACATTCAGCCTGAGTAAGAACGCCTACTTTCGTTAGCATTTTAGCGTGAGCGATAGAACCTTGAATATCGTGAGCATACAGTCGCTGATCAAAATCAACTGAAGCAGTATAGCGGGCAACAAAAGCATCGGTTGGCTCAGAAAAACGGCCGCCCCAAGAAGAGTTAGTGTGATCAGACATGAAAACCTCGAATGAATAGCGAGTGCAAAGAAAGTAGACCAAAGAAAGCAGGTCGTCATTGCACAGAAATTTGAATGCGCGAATTATAGCCCTCCCAGAGTCTAATTAGTAGTCGCCTGTTAGTAGACAATCATGAGTCACTTGTGCGCTGTTATGCGGTCTGCGAGGTAATTATTGCTTGTATTATTGGCTCGACAACGGAACACTGAGTTTATGGATATACCTCATAAAAAACTCGAATCCTTTTTCTTGCCCGATCTGTGTAACGTACGAGCGGTATTCGTACTCATTTTATTGTCAGAGACGCTGGTGACTGCGTTGATTTTGATCGAAAGTGGTTTGGCAGGATTTCAATGGGAACGCTTCGCGACAGTCTCGTATTTTGTGCAGTGGGTTGCGCTGCTCTCCGTTGCTTTATTATGCCAGTCGCGGAAGTTCATGGCTCGATTAGCATTGCCTTGGGCTGTGTGTTGGGCGATGCTGCTCTTAGTCTTGGTGTGCTTATTTATCAGCCTCGCGGTGGAAGCCATTTTCCCGTTTTTAGGTCTCGGCTATGACATCAATTGGTCGTGGATCATTCGTAATATTTTGATCAGTGTCATCTTTGGCGCAATGGGCCTGCGTTATTTTTATGTGCAAAGTCAGTGGCGTTTAAAAAGCCAAGCTGAGTTGAATTCTCGCTTGCAAGCGTTACAGGCGCGCATTCGGCCTCATTTCTTTTTCAATAGCCTCAATACGGTGGCGTCATTAATCGCAATAGATTCTGAGAAAGCTGAAAATATGCTGGTGGATTTGTCGTCTTTATTTCGGGTGGTATTAAAAGACCAGGATGCTCAAGTTGATTTGGCCGCGGAAATTGAATTGGGTCGTCGCTATTTGAATATTGAACAAGAGCGCTTGGGAGATAGACTCAGATTAACGTGGCGGTTGCCTGACAGCATACCGAAGATTCAGGTGCCTCAGCTCTTATTACAGCCGCTGCTAGAAAACGCCATTTATCATGGCATTCAACCCTTGGTTGAGGGTGGAGAGGTGGTCATTAAATTGAGCCTTAATAAAGACAGTCGCGATAAAAAAAGACGCTGGTTATTAAGCATCGAGAATGACAAGCCTGAACGTGCTGTGGCGAAAAAGGGGCATCAAATATCACTGCCCAATATCGCGATGCGATTAGACGCGATCTTTGCGGGTGAAGCCGGACTAAATTTAGAAGAAACTGCTAACCAGTACCGTGTGATTATCGAGTTACCAGAATATAATGAAAGCACCGCAAAGCCCAATCAATAAGCAGACACTAAAACTGGAAGGCCGATGAGTTTACGAGTATTGCTGGTGGATGATGAACCGTTAGCGCGCCAGCGTTTAGTGCGACTTCTCGCTGAGCATGAACATTATCAAATTGTTGCTGAAGCAGGAAACGGCCATGCTGCGCTTGATTGGCTGCGCCAGCATAAGGCGGACTTGATCTTACTTGATATTGAAATGCCGGGTTTAACCGGTCTTGAAGTGGCCGAGCAGCTTATGAAAATAGGGCCGAGCTCAGGCCCAAAACCCGCGGTTATATTTTGCACGGCATACGATGAATACGCGTTTAATGCATTTAAAGTCGATGTGGTCGATTATCTATTAAAGCCGATTCGTAAGGATGATTTAAACAAAGCCTTACAAAAAGCTCAGCGCTGGATTGAGCAGCAAGTTGACGCGGAAGTAGACACAAATAATACCGGCATCACTGCCCGCAGCCATATTAGTGCACGAACCCATCAAGGTTTACAGCTTATTCCGGTCATTGATATTGTCAGCTTTCAGGCCGATCAAAAGTACATCACGGTTAAGTATCAAATAGAAGATTCACGCACCTGCGAAGTACTCATCGATGAACCGTTAAAAGTATTGGAAGATGAGTTCGAGCAGTATTTTGTGCGCATACATCGGAATGCTCTGGTGGCCAAAGGAAAAATTGATCGCCTAGAGACGGTTGCAAGCAGTGTGCATAGGCTCTATTTAAAAGGCTTAAGCGAAGGCATGAGTGTAAGCCGTCGACATCTTCCAGCGGTTCGAAAGCTGATGCGAGGCTTGTGAAGCCTCTAACAATCCTTTCATAATATCTTTCAAAGGATCTAGAGGATTCTAATAGGGCTATGATTACTGTTATCATAACGCCATTATTTGCTCATTCCGCCAAGGACATCTTATGTCAGCCCGAACTCTTAGAATCGCCACTCGAAAAAGTCCACTTGCTATGTGGCAGGCTGAGCACGTTAAGTCACGCCTGTTAGCGTTAAATCCCGACTTAATCGTTGAGCTTGTGACCTTCGTAACGAAGGGCGACATCATTCTGGATACCCCTCTTGCTAAAATTGGCGGTAAAGGGTTATTCGTTAAGGAATTAGAAGTCGCTATGCTCGCGGGTGATGCCGATATCGCCGTGCACTCAATGAAAGATGTACCGATGGAATTTCCAGAAGGCTTAGAACTCGGCGTTATTCTTGAACGTGAAAATCCTACTGACGCGTTTGTATCGAACAACTTCAACAGTCTGCACGAGTTGCCCCAAGGTGCGGTCGTGGGCACTTCTAGCCTTCGCCGTCAGTGCCAATTACAGAATCTACGCCCTGATTTAATTATTCGTTCTTTACGTGGCAATGTACAAACACGTCTAAGAAAATTAGACAGTGGCGAATTTGATGCCATTATTCTTGCGTCCGCAGGTTTGCTGCGCTTAGAAATGGCATCTCGAATCGCTGAATATCTTGAGCCAGAAGTGTCATTGCCTGCGGGTGGCCAAGGGGCTGTCGGTATTGAATTACGCAGTGATGATGCCGATACGCTGGCCTTGTTACAACCCCTACAGCATGACACGACGACCTATCGCGTGACGGCGGAGCGTGCCATGAACCGTCGTTTAGAGGGGGGTTGCCAAGTACCGATTGCGTGTTACGCCATTGAGAAAGAAGGCGAGCTTTGGTTGCGCGGGTTGGTAGGCAGTGTTGATGGTAAACAAATGCTTACCACCGAGTATCGCGCGCCTGTGGGTGAAGCAGAAGCATTAGGTATTAAAGCGGCAGAAGATTTATTACGCCAAGGCGCTGATGATATTTTGGCGAAAGTTTATGCCGACGCCTAGTATCAATGATCCATCTCTTTTGCCTGTATTGGTCACCCGACCGGCATCGCAAGCAGAAGAAATATGCCCATTATTAGCCGCATTAGGCTGTCAGGTGATTCGTCAGCCCTTATTAAAGATTGAAGTGGTGGCAACAACGCCAGCGATTAAATCACAGTTTATGAATATTGATCTGTTTGATACAGTGATTGCGATTAGTCGTAATGCTGCTGAAATGGGGTTGATGACTCTCGATCAATACTGGCCTCAGTGGCCTTTGGGTATCGAGTGGGTTGCCATTGGTCCGGTTACCGCAGATGCGATGATGAAACAGGGACTCAGCGTGAAAATGCCCGCAGGGCAGTTTGATAGCGAAGGGGCACTGCAGATGCCTGAACTCAACAACGTTGCGGGCAAAAAAATTCTTATCTGGCGTGGTATTGGGGGTCGAGAAACCCTTGCGGGAACGTTACGTGAACGCGGTGCTGAGGTGGTGTATGCAGAACTCTATCAACGGTTAGTTCCTCAGTATACTGAAGAGCAGTGGCAACAAGCGTTGGTATTAACCCCGTTGTTATTGGTGAGCAGTGGTCAAGGATTAGACGCTATCGCGGCTCAACAGCCAAGAATTGCTGAGCGTGTTCGTGGCATCATTGCTCCTAGCTTACGCGTTGCAGAACTGGCAGAATCATTAGGCTTTAGCAAGATACAGATTGCTGCGAGTGCCCAAGATGTCGATATGCTGGTGGCAGTCGCGCATTGGATTGAAAAAAGTGTTTAATAAAACGTAAATCGGATCATTGATTAAGGAAATAGTTGTGACAGATAATTTGCAACAAACACCCGAAGCAGAAGAGGGTCTATCTGAAAATGGCTCAGTTAAAAAAAGCCCTGCCGAACACGTGCACACTAAATCGAGTTCGGTGTTAGCTATTTTTGCACTATTGCTGGTGGTTATTGCTTTGTTGGCGATTGGCGGCATCGGCTGGAAAGGCTTCGAATTTTCACAGCAACTATTAACACTATCCCATCAGCTCGAAAAAAGTACTGAGAAAAATACGGTATTAGCGGCTCAGCTTGCGAATACTGAAAAAAATGTACAATTACACAATAAACAATCGCAACAGAATGCTGAACGCATTGCGCAACTGCCGGGTGCTGATCGCAATGATTGGTTAGTGGCCGAAGCGGAATACTTGTTACGTTTGGCTAATCAGCGCTTAAGCCTTGAACAAGATTGGCAAGGTGCGGTAGCGATTTTAGTCGCCGCAGATACTGTATTGGCTGAAACTGAAAATCCTTTAATGAGTTCTGTTCGTCAATTATTGGCGAAAGAATTGCAATCGTTACGCGCAGTGCCCGCAGTTGATTTAACCGGTGCGGTTGCCCGCTTGCAAGCCGTGCAAGACCAAATTAGTGAGCTTGAATGGATGCCTCGGACATTGCCCCAAGTGACCGCGGTGGTAAAGGATGCCGCTGATCCAGAAATTGCACCGACCGCATGGGATAAGTTTTTGAGTAAAGCGCTGGCCGGTATTGGAACCATTGTTCGCATTCGCGAGCATGATCAAGTTTTACCTGCACCGCTTACGCCAGATCAGCATTATTATTTACAACAAAATATGAACTTGATGCTGGAACAAGCACAGGTAGCCTTGGTTCGTCAGCAAGATGCGTTATACAAGCAAAGCATTGCCAGAACACTCGGGTGGTTAGAAGAATTTTCGAGTGTGAAAAATACCAAAACAGACGCCGTAAAAGAAACGTTGGTTGAGCTAAGTGTGTGGAACGTATCGCCTGATTTTCCAGAGATTAGTGGCTCACTTATAGCGTTACGGAGGTTGTTGGATCAACAGCGCCGCAGTACATCGTTTTCTGCTCCAGCAAATACTCAATAACGAGGAATAAGACATGAAAAAACTCGTTATTTTAATGGCCGGATTTTTGCTGGTCGGATTATTTTTTGGCTACTTAATAAGCCTTGATTCTGGCTACGTCTTATTTAGCTGGGCTAACTACACCCTAGAGACTAGCTTTTGGTTCTTCAGCATTATGCTGGTGGCATTTTTTATCAGTGCCTATTTAGTGTTGCGTTTCGTGTTATTACTTATCGGTAGTGATTGGCGTATCAATGATTGGCGCAAGCAACGTCTTGCCGTTCGGGGTCAGCGTCAAGCAACTCGAGGCTTTTTAAGCTTGGCTCACGGCCAATGGCAAACGGCAGAGCGCCAACTAACACAAGCAGCCGCGTTAGGGGATAACCCATTAATTAATTATTTGTGTGCTGCTCGTGCTGCCTATGAAAAAGGCGATATGGATAAATCTGATCATTGGTTAAAAGAAGCGGCTAACAGTACAAAAGGTGCCGAGCTTGCCGTTGCGATTACTCAGATTCAATTGTTGATTTCTCGTGGCCAAGCCGAACAAGCACTGGCGGTGGTTCTTCGTTTACGTAAACATAATCCAAAGCATAAGCATTTATTGAAGATGCATCTTAAAGTCTTACGAGAGCTAGAAGACTGGGTTGGCTTAAAAGATTTACTGCCAACCGTGCGTAAGTTTGCAAAATTCATTCCTCAAGACAAACTGAAAGAATTAGAAGAAAAGGTCGTTATTCAATTGATGCAACGAACGGCTAGAAGTCACGTTTCTTCAGCGCCTGCTGGACACGCCAACCTCATCAAAGCCATTTACGAAGACGCTCCGCGCAGTGTTCGTTTATCCGTAGATGTCTTAAAATGTTATATCGATTTACTGTTATTACTTAAACAGCCTGGGAAAGCAGAACAAGCATTGCGGTCAGCATTACCTTCTGTTTGGCATGATACCTTGATTGACCTGTATGGGCGTATTCAAGGCGATGACCTCCCTCGTCAGCTTTTATTTGCAGAGCAACAATTACAAGAGCGACCTAACGACCCTATGCTGTTATTAGCACTTGGCAGAATGGCTAATCGAACAGGGAATAAAGAGAAAGCTCAAGAATATTTAGAGGCGGCGGCCAAGATTAAAGCCTTGCCTGAAGTGCATACTGAGTTGGGTAATTTATTAACGCAACAAGGTAAATTTGAAAGTGCTTGTGAGCACTTTAATAAAGCGCTCGCTTAAACGTTACCTTAATAAGAATTAGCAGCCTACTTCTTGTTAAAGGTATCTCGTGGGGCATAGCTGAAGACATCGCTATGCATATTCGCTTCGCTGAGTCCGAGCTTCTCTAATTGATCCAATGTACCGTGCACCATGGTAGGTGAACCACAAGCGTACATTTGCACATCGCTCAAATCTTTAAAGTCTTCATAAATAACTTCGTACATCCACCCCGCACGACCTTGCCAGCTATCGATACCTGCTTCGAGTACCGGATGAAAACTGAAGTTCGTGAATTCCTCGGCCCATTTTTTAGGTGTGTCGTAAAGATAGAACTCATCTAAGGAGCGGTTAGACCAATACAAGTGAACTTCATGCTCAGGATCTTTGGCTAAGATTGCTTCCGCTAAACACTGAATTTGAGAGAAGCCTGTACCTGTACAGACCAATAGAATGGGTTGCTTAGGCAGTTCATTTAAGAAACAGTCACCTTTTGCAAGATTAATTTTAACGGTGCTTCTGTGATCAGCCGCTTTTTTCAGTTCGCCAATAATGCTTGCCGTTACTTCATTATGATCAGAAATTTGTAATTCTAATCGACGCGGCTGCTTTGGATCGGGAGCATTGGCAATGGAATAAGGAAGTTTCTGGCCAGCAATATGCATTTCCAGATACTGCCCTGGTAAATAATCGAGTTTACTGCCGGCAGGCGCCAATAGTTCGATGCGGTAAACCGATGTATTTAAAGCCTCGACACTCAATACTTGGCAGGCAAGGTTTTTTTCTGGTGAGTGTCCTGGGGCAAAAATCTCTGGCATAAAAATCTCTAAATCAGATAGCGGATAAGTTAAGCACAATAATACCTGATTAGGAGACTCAAGTATTTCACCTTTTTTCTGTTCGACCTGATAACCCTGACGCTGATCGATGCTGCCAGAAAGAAGTTTAGCCTCACAGATTTGGCACACACCGTTTTCACAGCTTAAGGGAATAATAACACCCTGCTCAAAACACGCTGCTTGTAATGCTTGGTTTTCAGCGACGTGAATTGAAATATTCGAAGGCTGAAAGGTTACGGTAAAAAATGCAGTGCTTGCGGTCATGTTATAAGCCTATTTTTATACATCTAGCCATTTCAAAGGCATCGATCTTGTCGTTTATGCCGTCGTTTGATGACGTCACACAGATCAGTATAGGGTATGAAACCCCTATTTCTGGTGATCAATATTTTGAATGTCCGTATCATAGAGGGCTAAGCAGTTGATTTCTAATTTTATGTCCCTAATATGGCGGCTAATTAGGTTTCATATCGATAATGAGAGGCTCATGATGATGTTCAGTGCCCGTTTTTATTTGCTGGTGAGTGCAATCAGCAGTTTGTTGAGTGTTCTTTTAGGCGCGTTCGGCGCTCACAGCTTAAAAAAAGTATTGAGCACAGACATGTTGGTTACCTATCAAACGGCCGTGCAGTATCAGTTTCTGCATAGCTTAGGATTATTGGTTTTAGCGATCTTAATATTAACCTTGGTGGCTAAACCTGAGGTGATTAATAGACTGAAGTGGAGCGCTAATCTGATGATTGTGGGGATTCTGTTATTTAGTGGTAGCTTATACACCATGACATTTATGTCAGTGTTCGGTGGATTCCCCGTTTGGTTAGGCCTGATTACCCCCATAGGTGGATTAACCCTTATAATAGCTTGGGCTATTTTAGCTGCTGCAGCATTAAAGCTGCCTATTGAAGATAAATGATTTGTTTTACTATGATTGATGAAGAGAAAATAACGTGACTGAGCAAGAAAAACCGCTGATAGAAGAAGTGCTTAATGAAGACGACATCATTGCACGCCAGAAGCGCCGAATTCGATCTTTTGTTCGTCGCACAGGGCGCTTGACTGCGGGTCAGCAGCTTGGTTATGACCGCCAATGGGGTAGCCTAGGTTTCGCCCTAGAAGATGGCAAGTTCGATATTCCAACGGCTTTTGGTCGTGAAGCATACACCGTATTAGAAATCGGTTTTGGTATGGGTCAATCATTTATTGAAATGGCCAAAGCCGATCCCGAAAAAAATTATATTGGCATCGAGGTACATACTCCAGGTGTGGGTTCTGCTTTACGCATGGCCGATGAAGACAATGTAACAAATGTACGTATTAGCCAAGAGGATGCGATTGAAGTACTGAAGTATCAAATTGCAGAAGAAAGCTTTGATTGTCTGCAGTTGTTCTTTCCAGATCCTTGGCATAAGAAACGTCATAATAAGCGTCGTATCGTTAACGAAGAATTCATCCAGACCATTCGCCGTAAAATGAAGCCTGGCGGCATTATCCACATGGCGACTGACTGGGAACCTTATGCGGTTCACATGATGGAAGTATTAAGTGCTGCAGAAGGCTATAAAAACCAAGCCGGTGAAGGACAGTATACTCCTCGCCCAGATCATCGCCCATTAACTAAGTTCGAAAAGCGTGGCGAAAAATTAGGCCACGGCGTGTGGGATTTATTTTTTGAGAAAGTGAGTTAAACAACATTCGTTAAGAGTCATTATGTTAAAAAATTAATGACGTTTTAGACTTTAAGGATTGACAGCATGATTAAGAAAGATAAAGAAAAAGTATTTGGTGGTGAGTGGAGCGAAGCTCAGCTAGAAGCATTTTTGGTTGAGCGAGATTACCCGGGTGAAACGGCTAACTTCACCTCTATAATTCGTGCTTATCGCCATATGTTGCCGGCATCGTTTGCGGATTTTTTAGTATTACTGCAAGAAAAAGGCGGTGATGTGAACGCTCAGAATGATGCGGGTGAAACTGCCTTAACGATTATATCTGCTCATCCTAAAGGTGCTGAATTTGCCGCTCTTTTAAAAGCCGCTGGCGCACAGTAGGGCAATTTAAAGTGACCCTTTAGTTAGTTTGGTTACTTTAGATTGCAGTCTACGGTTTAAGCTATTTAGGCCGTAGTGACTCTAATAGCGTTCTCAAACTCATTAAATAAGGCGCGTCGTCTGTAGTTTCGGCGCCATATTTAAGACTTGAGTAAGCGCAGCAATAGATTTTATTCGTACTTTGCAATCGTAGCAGAAAACCCCCTTCATACGCTTAGTGAGATCACGACGTTTTGTCTTTAAATACATCTCGCGAGTGCTAACGCATTAATGGATGATGAGTTTTCCAGTGCGGATACGCTGAGGGTGATCCCCCACTGGAAAGCTAGCCACTTCTTTAGCATCATCAAACGAGATTACCGAGACACGATCTTGCTCGCTCACAGACACATAACAGTATTGACCATCGGCGCTCTCGGTCGACCAGTAGGGTTTAGCACCCAGTGGAGTATCCGACAGTTGAACGGTTTTGTATTCGAAAGACTCACGATCAACAATAGCCACATAACCGGACATAGTCGCCGCGGCGCACAGTTTAGTGCCTTCACTATTCATGGCTAACCCATGATGAGCCGAGTTTAGCTGGTAATCACGAGTACTCATCGCCGCGATTTCTGCAGGAATCGGTAAATCCATTTTACGCGTGATTTTCTGTTGCTCAACGTCGTATTCAAAAAAACCGTGGAAGAAAGAAACCTGCATATAAACAAACTTGCCATCGGGTGCAATGGCCATTGGGCGCACAGCACTATCAACCCAAGGGAAACCAAATTCTTCTAATTTTTCGCCGATGTCGATACGCTGTAGCACTTCATAGGTATTGGCATCCACGATTTGAAAAACGCGTTCGCCTTTCATCCAATCCAACCATGAACTGGTAAAAGGTACGTAGACCTTGCCGATGCTGGCGTGGAAAATATGCTGTCCATCTTCAGAATAGGTATTTTCATGAGGCTGATCGCCGGAATCAAATTCATTAACAATCTTGCCGGTCGCTGTATCAATCGCGTGTACTTTACCGGCGGTCGAGGCGGATACTAAAAATATTTTTCCATCAGGGGAGATGGCTGCGTGATCAGAGCGTGAGCCTTCAACCGGCGTACGCCAAATAATGTCACCGCTGTTCACATCCAGTGCAATGACATCCGCAAAGCTTGGGCGAGAGATAAAGAGTTGACGACCATCATTGGAAGGGAACATGTCATCCACCATTTGATGATTGCCTTCGCCAATGACTTCTTTAATAAAGGTCGACACAATGCGACGTTTAATACTGCTGCTGAGTTCTTCTAAACGTTCTTCTTTATCGGGAATGGCATTCAGCTTTTTAATGCGTTGGTAAGTATGAGGATCGTATATGTCTATGGTGCCATCCCAATTATTACCGACCACGATGACATCCCGTAAATCAGTCACTTGAGGATTAATGGCTTCTTCTGTACTGGCGAATACGCTGGATATTGCCATGAGGCTGCTGGAAATTATCATTCCAAGTGCCAGTGTTTTATATTTAATCATCTGTGTACCTTGTCTTATCACTCATCAAAGAAAAAAGTGATGAGGTCATTATTAGCATTACGCTTATGGGTATAATGAGTTTACTGTAACAAGGATTTTTTGCGATTGCAGTGGCTTATAAAGACAAGAAAGTTGACCATAGCGGCCATAGGTTTGACCTTCTAAAGACGCTACATAAATAGCGCTAAGATCTCATTCAAGAACAAACTGCCTTTAGCGGAGGTGTTGATGTGCTCGCGGCCATCGTCTAACGCGTGCTTTTCGAGTAGGCCCTTGGCAATTGCCGTGTCGATGCCACTGGCGATAGTCGTCAGTGGGTAGCCTGTTCTTTGCTCAAATAAATTCAAATCAAAGCCTTGCTGCAAACGTAAGGCGTTCATCAAAAACTCTAAGCCGATGTCTTCGTTCTGAATGGACTCTTTACCGGCTAAGAAGCGCTTTCCTGCTTGCTTAGCGTCACTTTTACCGGCATTTAGGAAGTCTTTCGGTGCGCGCGTTTTCCA
Organism: Oleispira sp.; assembly: GCA_051275515.1. Lineage (GTDB taxonomy): Bacteria > Pseudomonadota > Gammaproteobacteria > Pseudomonadales > Oceanobacteraceae > Oleispira. Next base: position 15,526 of record JBNMOT010000040.1, read on the forward strand.
GGTTCGAAAAGCAGGGGATGCAGTCAGGCTTGCGGGAGCATTCACTAAGTCAGTCACTTTACCGTGAGCACCGGCGCCAATCCCTAGGTAATCACCAAACTGCCAATAGTTTAAGTTATGTATCGCTTGTTTATTTTGTTGCGCGTAAGCCGATACTTCATATTGTTCAAAACCATGTTTAGCCAGCAGCGCTTGCCCCGCTTCTTGAATATCCCAAAGCGTTTCGTCTTCGGGTAAAACAGGCGGGCGTTTGAAGAATTCAGTATTGGGCTCAATGGTTAATTGATACCAAGAAAGGTGTGTCGGGCCAAGGTCGATGGCTTGCTGAATATCGGCTAAAGCCTGGGCTTCGCTTTGATCAGGCAGACCATGCATCAAGTCGATATTAAAATTATCGAAGCCGGCTTCTTTAGCCATCTGAATCGCGGCAACCGCTTGCTGGCCATCGTGAATACGGCCGAGGTGTTGTAGCTGGTGATCAGCAAAACTTTGCACACCAATGGAAAGACGGTTAATGCCAAGTTTACGGTAACCCGCGAACTTCACCGCTTCAAAAGTCCCCGGATTGGCTTCCATGGTAATTTCGATGTCTTTAACAAAGGTTACTTTTTCTTGCAAGCCGGCCAATAAAGTTTCATACGCGGCAACACTTAATAACGAAGGCGTACCTCCCCCGATAAAAATGGTTTGGATTTCGCGGTCTTGCACCCAAGGAAGGTCCGCTTCTAGGTCGTCTAATAACGCCTGCACATATTGTGCTTCTGGGATTATGCCATCCGCCTGATGGCTCTTTATTTCGTGAGAATTAAAATCGCAGTAGGGGCATTTACGCACGCACCAAGGTACGTGAATATAAAGGGATAACGGCGGCAAGTTCATAGGATTAAGCAGTGACATTATTCAGCGGCTTCCATTTCTTCGCTCAGTTCCATCCACTGCATTTCAACGTCGTCTAATTCGCTTTTTGAATCCCCTTGCTGTTGCAATACTTTTTGCAAATCAGTTTTACGGGCTGCTTCATACAGCGTGGTATCCGCCAGTTGATTTTCACTTTCTTCTAAAGCAGTTTGTAGTTTTTCCATGCGAGATTCGAGCTTGGTTAACTCTTTGCGCATAGGGGCTAAACGCTTACGACGCTCGGCATCTAAACGTTTTTGTTCTTTACGATCTTGAGCGCTCATACCGGCACTGATATTAGCAGATTCAGCCCCGTGGGTATTATCAGTGGAGTTAGGGTTACTCGCTAACTGACCGGTACCCGAAACAGAGTTAGTACCAGCTTGTTTCGCTTGTACATGTTTATGATAATCATGCAGATCGCCATCGAAGACTGCGACCTTGCCATCTTCTACTAACCAATATTCATCAACCGTCGCTTTTAATAAATGACGATCGTGGCTGACGATCACGATGGCGCCCGCAAAGGTTTGCAGTGCCATGGTCAGGGCTTGACGCATTTCAATATCAAGGTGGTTGGTAGGCTCATCCATAATCAATAAATTCGGTTTACGCCACGCCACTAACGCTAACGCTAAACGCGCTTTTTCACCCCCGGAAAAAGGTTCGCAAGCTTCCAATGCCTTCTCGCCGCGGAAATCGAAGCCACCTAAAAAGCTACGGGCTTCTTGCTCGGTCACATGCGGTGATAAACGCTGAATCATTAACATCGGGCTGGCTTTAATATCTAACGATTCAAGCTGATGCTGGGCGTAATAACCAATTTTTAAATGTTCACCTTCGTGGCGCTTACCAGCAAGCTGTGGCAACTCTTCACATAAGGTCTTTATTAACGTCGATTTACCCGCACCGTTAGCACCCAACAAACCAATACGATGGCCAGGCACTAAAGACACATGCTGATTGTGTAAAATGGCCACCGCTTCGCCGCCATTCTTGTCTTGAGAGTTGCTCGGATAACCGATGTCTGCATCTTCAAGACTCAATAACGGCGTAGAGACTTTATCGTGACAAGCAAAGTTAAACTTAAACGGTGAGTCGACATGCGCGGGCGCAATGCGCTCCATACGCTCTAATTCTTTTACTCGGCTTTGCGCTTGCTTCGCTTTACTGGCTTTGGCTTTAAAGCGGGTGACGAATTGTTCAATTTCAGCAATACGCACTTGCTGCTTTTCATGCATGACTTGTTGTTGCGCTAAACGTTCGGCGCGAATGTGTTCGTAAGCGCTGTAATTGCCGGGATAGCTTGTTAAAGTGCATTGATTAAGGTGAACGATATGATCGGCCACACCGTCGATAAAATCACGATCGTGAGAGATAAATACCAAGGTCCCCTGATACTTATTCAACCATAATTCTAACCACAAGGTTGCATCTAAATCTAAGTGGTTGGTGGGCTCATCGAGTAATAATAAATCAGACGGCGTCATCAACGCTTGGGCAAGGTTTAAACGAATACGCCAACCACCAGAAAAACCCGAAACAGGTTTAGCCATGTCGCTTTGTTTAAAACCAAGGCCATGCAGTAACTGCTCAGCCTGAACGTGAATATTGTAGCCCGCGTGAAGATCCATTTTGCCGTGCCATTCGGCCAGTTCATTATCACAGGTGGTGGTATTAATGCCGTGCTCGATCTCGCGATAGGTTTTATCACCATCAATTACATAATCGACGGCACTGCGTTCACTGGCTTCAACTTCTTGCGCCATGTGGGCGATGCGCCAGCCTGATGGAAAATATAAATCGCCATTATCGACTACCAGCTCCCCTAGCAGTAGGGCGAATAAGCTGGACTTACCGGCACCGTTGGCGCCAATTAAGGCAAGCTTTTGGCCATCATGAATACGCAAATCTGCTTTATCTAGCAGGGGTTTGATACCCCGTTGCAATGACACTTGATTAAATTCGATCATAGTCTTTTAAAATACTTTTTTAACAGAGGGTGTGGCACTTTGGCTCAATTACAAAATGGCTTAGACGCGGGCTTGAATATAGAGGCGCAGTTTGCCACAAATCGGGTTGAAAACCCACAGAGCGCAGGTCTACTCGAGGGCCGATGTATAAGTCGCTTTGTTATTCCTAGCCAATAGCCACAGCATCATCGCGGCGCCAATACCTGCAGTGCCTAATATCATCGCCATAATCATTATTTGATAACGTACCGCGATTAAGGGTGAAACACCCGATAGAATTTGTCCTGTCATCATGCCGGGAAGCGCCACCAGTCCTACTGCTAATAAACCATTAATTTGAGGAATCATAGAGGTATGAAAAGCGGTTAACCGTGCTTTTTCAGCGGATACACCGTTGTGCAGTTCGCTATGATAACGCTCGGCGGCAAGACTAATCGCATTCATGGCATTAGCGAAATACATGCCCGCTAAAGGAATTAATAATTGTGGTTGAAACCAGCTATCCGCTTTTAGCACTAACAAGAGTGAAATACATAGGTGCAGTCCCACGGAGCAGCCGAGGGCAATAATAGCGGCGGGCAAATAGCCCTTATGGTGTCGCACAGGGCGAATAGCAATCCAGGCAGCAATCAATAGCATAAGGGTTACAATGCCAGCACTGATCCAAGGTGAAGGGTTTTCAAAAATACTAATTAACACATAGCCAACGGCAATTAACTGAACCGCCATGCGTAATACGGCAATGATGATTTCACTGGGTTTACCTTGCCAGGCGATATAAACAGCGCAGACTAAAACAACGGGGATTAAACACCATGCGAGGTCGAACCAACTGATTGTCGTCACTTTTTATCCCCAATCCATGATGGGCAGTTTTATAAAAAACCTTCCTGTTTAAAAACGGTGCGTAAACTTTCTACCGGCATACACCCTGACTCTAGGTACACTTTATGAAACGCTTGATCAAGTGCGAGCGGTCCTAAATCTTTTTTATTCGCGGCTTGAATGTCTTGTTTTAATTGCCATACTAAGCGATTGCCGGTGAGGTAACTGAGAGGATAACTTTGCTCGCTGCTATACCAGTTCAGTTCCGCCTGCACACGGCCATCAGTGAACCCAGTAGCGGTTTTTAATAGTTTGGCAGCGTTCACGAAAACATCATCGCTATAACCTCCTGTTTCAGATTCATCTGTATCGAAGCCTAGGTCTAAGCCAACATTCAAATAATCTTGCTTCCCCGTCATAAAATATAAATCAATACCGACGCGGGCAACCAACCGCGACATTTCACGCTTGGCAATAAACCGAACTTCATCGACAAGGTCATCATGTATGTAACCGACATCGAGCATGTAATCTTCTAGCATGGTCGTCCAACCTTCAGCGTGTTCATTGGCTGAAAATATACGACGGATAAAGGAAGGATGCTGAGCCGCGGTGGCAAATTGTAGATGGTGACCTGGAATGCCTTCGTGAATCATCATCACTGGAATACCGAGTTCGGTATGCTCAGCGAGCTGATCTTCTTTTAGTGTGAGATACACTAAGCTGGTTTTTTTACCCGGGCGCAGTGCAAGCGGAGGCCACATCGCTCCCGCGGGAATAACAGGCTCTAAAAAACTGGGCGTTTGCAGTAGCCGAATCTCTTGTTGAGCAGGGACGGCAAACAAATGGCGTTGTTCAATAAATTCATTAATGGAACGTATTTGATCTGAGTAGTAATCCAATACTGAACTTAATTCGCCTTCTTTTATTCTAGCGGCGAATTTTTCGTTTAAATATTCGTGTAGATCTTCATTACTGGTTGTTGCGGCAAGTTCATACTTTTTGCAAAGACGTTTATTTAACTTTGTTAATAGCGTCTGCGTATTGTCCATAAAATCTCGTGCCATGTTAATCAGTTCAGCAGGAGATTGTTTTATATTTCGCAGTGTCAGTAATTCATTAACTTTGTTTTCGCCAATCTTAAAGTCTGTGAGACACTCTCGTGCTTTTAAGTCGTTTAAATAAACAGTTAAGGCAGTATTGCAGGTGCTAATCGCTTTTTGAAGATCCTGCAATAGAGGATAATTCGTTTCTTTTGCCCAATTATAAATAGTCGCGAATAAATCGGGTAGACCTTCGCCTTGTTCAACTTCAATGTCACGCCAGCGCTGAATAGGTTGTGTAATGACTTCCGCTTCTATCATTAAATAGGCGGGGGCTTGCTGTAAGCGAGATAAAATATTGTTTAAACGTGCTTCAGGGATTCTCTCGTCGTTGACAAAAAGTTGAAAAATACCTTCACTAATACCATCGACCCCCCCGGGTTTACGGCACCGTTGTGGCTGGCCACCTTGCTCTAGTTCGGCAAAGAAAATCTGTTGCTTTAAATAGCGAGCCATAAGATCAATATCAAGCTTTTGATCAAAGTTATCGGGCGAGCAATTTTCAAGCGTTATTAATAATACTTTTGCTTGTGCTGTCGTATTCATTAAGTGATCTAGACTGGGATCACCGAGCTGATCGAGATAGCGACTATCGCCTAAGCCCATACTAGTATCAGCATCGGCTAATACGAAGTTTTTGAAGTCTTGGCTTATAGAGGAAAAATCAGACATGTACGCTCAATATGATTTGTAATTATTAACAGTTAGAGCCAGTTGGCGAGCTTCGAGAAGAGGCATTGGTTTATAGAAATAAAACCCTTGAATTATATCAACGTTTAACTTGCCGAGATATTCCAGTTGATCAGACTCTTCGACGCCTTCAGCAACAATCACTAATCCTAACTTATGCGCCAATGAAATAATATGTTCAACGACAAAAGCTGAGCGGGTATCTTGAGGGATCTTTTTAACGAACGAATAATCCAGCTTAATCACGTTCACGGGTAAGTTCTGAATATAAGCAAGAGATGAATAACCCGTGCCAAAGTCATCCAAAGCGACATGGAAGCCCGCTTGCTGTAATTGCAAACTGATGGTGATGGCTTGATCTAAGTCGGACAGCATAGAACTTTCTGTCAGCTCAAATTCTAAATATTGCGGATCGATTGAAAAGCGATGACAGCTGGATAATAAATCTTGTACCAAAGAGGGCTGGCTAAAATAAATGGATGACAGATTGATTGATAATCTGAATCCCGAGTTAACTTTGTAATAGCTAATGAGCTCATTCGCTTCCGATAGAATGGTCTCAAAAATCGCTTTTTCTAACTGAATCATGATCGCAGGGTTTTTTTCAACAACGGGTAAGAATTTGCCCGGTAATAGAATGCCTTTTTCCGGATGATTCCAGCGGATCAGCGCTTCTAAACCTTGAATCTGACCGGTGAGATAATGTATTTTTGGCTGATAGTAAGCGATAAATTCTTGTTTGTTGATACTTTCAATCACTTCTGCAAGTAAGGCTTCGTTACGACTCGCTTTTTCTAAAATTAATACGTTAAAGGACGATAGCGTATCGGACTTGATATCTTTCGAATGCTGTAAGGTTAATTCTGCTCGGGTTGCCAATGTTGAATTTTCTAATGTGAAGTCAAGTTTGACCGCACCCGAACGCAATACAATCGAGTCATTTATCGTGATGATCCTTTCCATCATAATATTGATCTTTCGTGCTAAATCACTAAAATGTTCGGCGCTGGCAATAATCGCAAACTTGCCCCCATAAAGACTGTATGTCTGACTGTGTCTCAATGAAAATTCTGACAATGACTCAGCAACTTGTCTAATTAACTGGTCAGCCCTTGGGAAGCCTTGCGCCTTGTTGATCTTTTGCAGGTCTGCAATATCGACCAAGACAAGGTATAGGTCATTCCTCTTTTTAATTCGATACTTTTCGATATGGAGCATCATTGATGAACGATTTCTTAGGCCAGTTAATGCATCTTTAAAAGTGGCTATTTCTAAACGTTCTATGGCGGTATTTAATTTATTTTTTAAGGTTCTATTCCAAACGGACATCGCTAAAATAATAAGTAACGCTAATACAATCGTTGTTATTACATAAGTAATCCAACTACGATCTTTATAGAATTCATTGTAAATAGAGTCAGGATTAAATACGGCTTGACCGCCTGTCGAATGATTATAGGTATCAAACATCGCGGCCCAACGAACAGGACTAGAAGTACCGAGCGGGACACTACGTCTATCGATTAGATCAGCGGTGATGCGGGCTTCATATTGCTGATGACCTAGATTGTAGGGTCGAGGGTTGTTACTGGGCAAACTCATTATGTATTCAGTAATTGAGTCTGGGTGCTCTAAGGCATAATTCCAGCCTCGAATAACGGCACGTCGCATTGCGGCGAGGCGTTCAGGGTAATGGTCTAATTCATGTTGCGTTGTGGCGAAGTTATCACCATAGAAATTAATACCATAATCTTGAGGTCTAAATAAATCGACAGGGTATCCCAGTTGTTGTAATTGGTAAGGTTCGTTACTGATATAGCCGAACATCGCAAAAACCGATTCGTTCGCTAATTTTTTGACATCCCCATTATGGGCCGATAATTGATAGTCACCGGGTCTCAATAAATTCTTTAAAAACATAGCATTAATTTGGCCAGAGTTATGGCTTTTAGCCAGCATTAGGCGCTTGCCCTTGAGTGCTGTAATCGACTCTGCTTTGCTCGACTTGAGCGTGATAAGTACTTCAGGATTATGCTGAAAGATAGAGGCCACGATAATGATCGGAGCGCCTAGGGTTAGTGAGCCCAGCGCTTCGCTGCCTAACACGGCATATTGGCTGGTGCCATTAATTAACTGATGCAAATGATTGCGATCAGGGCCCCCTTCAATAAGGTGCACATTATGGCCTTCATCGGTAAAATAGCCTTGCTGCTGTGCTGCGTAATACCCCGCAAACTGAAATTTGTGATACCACCTCAAGTGAATTGAAATGTCGCCAGCCATTGCACCCGAAGAGCACAGTAAAAAGAGCAATAACCAACAGAGAATCTTTATCTGAATCACTTAATAACCAATAGAATGTATATCCCTTCAATATAGCACAGGATGTATATCTTGATCGATTGCTGCAGAGCCCATCGAGGATTGCGCGGGATATTGCACTCAAGGGTAATTGAGAGTAAAACCTCTCAGTAATCTGATGTCAGTTCTGTGACAAGAAAAACAGTTAAGATGCATACCAATGTAAGGTATGTGCTTACTCGTTGCTATACGGGTTACATTAACAATGATCATACTAATTACAGTGTTACCTAATGAGAACATTCAGGATTTATATGCGGTTAACTAAAATTCCACCCTTTATGCAAATTCTTGTCGCGATGATCTTAGGGCTAGTGATGGGTGCCTATACCTCATCGGTTTTTATGGGGGTGGATGCCATTGCGGATGCCTTTGTGATGTTATTGCAGATGACCGCGCTACCTTATATATCGTTATCATTGATTGTGGGCATAGGTGGCTTATCTTCTACGGGGTTGAGTAGTACCTTTAAACAAAGTTTATTGATTGTCTTTTTATTGATGACGACGGTTCTTTTTTTCATCTTTTTGGCCCCCATTGCTTTTCCTGACTGGACTAACGCTGAGTTTTATAGCGTAGAAACCCTAAAAGTCAGCCCTGAATTTGATCTGGTTAAGTTATTTATTCCTGCCAATCCCTTTAATGCCTTCGCTAACTCTTTGATTCCCTCGGTGGTTACATTTAGCATTTTTCTGGGCGTGGGGCTTATGAATGTTCATAGAAAAAAACATGCATTATTACTGCTCGGGAACTTACAAGCCGCCGTTGCTAATGTCAGTATTATTATTATGCGTTTTGCGCCTATGGGTGTTTTTTGCATTGGTCTTCGCGCAGCAGCGACGGTAGAACCCTCTGATTTAGATGGCCTACTTGTTTATATTGTGACTTCCGCGGTATTGGTTTCTTTACTCGCATTTATCGTATTACCCACGATGGTGGCGATTGTGACCCCGTTTGGTTATCGACAAATAATGGCGGCCTCCCGTGAGGCAATGGTGACGGCATTTGCTACCGGCAGTTTTTTTATAGTCATTCCCGTTATTGTAGAAAAAACTAAAGCCCTCATTGCCGAAATGAATGAAGATAACAAAGACATTGATTTAGTGCCGAGTATCATTGTTCCGATCACGTTTAGCTTGCCGGTTGGAGGAAAGCTATTAGCACTGTTATTTACGTTATTTGCGGCTTGGTTTTCGGGTGCTTATATATCGTTAAGCGATTACATTACGCTTATTGTTGCGGGGGTTCCGCAGTTATTTGGTACTAGCGTGATTGCAGTACCGGCATTATTAGAATTATTTAATGTTTCTGGATCAATGTTCGATTTTTTCTTGGTGGCTGAGAATTTAATTGTTGGACGTATTGCGGCATTATTATCGGTCATGTTTGCTGTGTGTTTGCCGCTTCTTATTGTGACCAGCATGGTTAAAAAGTTTACCTTTAAATGGCGCCAATTTAGACGCAATGTCTTACTTATTCCACTAATCTGTATTGCGTCATTTATCTCATTGAAGTACACCTTTCAAGCGATAAGTTATCAGTATGAAGGCTATAGCAGGTTTATTAATCGTGATTTCCTATACGGTGATATTCCCACCACCTATCTTGAAAAGCCCAGTGATGAGAGCACTGATATTAAACTTTTTAGTAGCGTGCTTGATAGAGTGAAGCAAAGAGGATTTTTGAGAGTGGGATATTTCAGAGATGATTTACCTTATTCATTCCATAATAATGATGGCAAGTTAGTG
>JBNMOT010000041.1:0-25052 GCA_051275515.1 Oleispira sp.
AGCAGTGAACCACGCCGTGATGGCTTCGACATTTTTGACAAGGTTGCAAAGTCAGAGTGGGATACATTATTTTTCTTCTATGGCGTCATTCTTTCGGTGGGTGGTTTAGGTTTTATGGGGTACCTAGACCTGTCATCTAGCTATATTTATGGTCAATTAGGTCCCGACGTTGCCAACGTGTTGGTCGGTATTATGTCTGCCATTGTTGATAACATTCCCGTCATGTTTGCCGTATTAACGATGAACCCAGATATGTCTGAATTTCATTGGCTTCTCGTCACACTCACCGCGGGTGTGGGCGGAAGCCTACTTTCAATAGGTTCGGCCGCAGGTGTTGCCCTTATGGGGCAGGCTCGAGGGCACTATACCTTTTTTGGGCATTTAAAGTGGACCCCCGTTATTGCCTTAGGATATGGTGCGAGTATTTATACTCACTATTTAATTAACGGCTAAAACAATAAGCGTCTTATTCGCATCATCAAAGGGAGGCTTTTATCGCCTCTTTTTTGTGCCCTCTCTCGTGAGACGAGGCTTTATGCAGTAGTATTTTATTTAAATCAGAAAGTCTCTAATGATACCCAATAGCCAAGGGTACGAAGGCTACAATCACCAGCGAAATTCCCTTCACGGTTAAAGGTAAAAGGTACTTCTCATGACAGTACCAAAAATTGTGCCCTTCTTGAGACGCTAAGAGCACTTCTTTTTCCCCAACCACTTGCCGAGTGAGTAGATGATTTAAGGCCACCGGCGGACTTAGATACCCTAGTTCAAACGCAACCAATGTCACCATCCAGAAATGTACGGGATCAATGCCGCATCACATTGCTCAGCTTTAAAATCGTCCGCGGCAATTTTTCATCCGTATAAGGACGAGGTTCTAAATCGACTCCCCATTCAGACGCCAGGGTTCTGTAATCTTTCATTGTGCTATACAACGTGCCGTTAGCACCCAGTGGATCAAACACACACGGTTAATTTTGGTAATGATTTCATTTCAGAAAGCTGTGCACATGCCCATGTAGGCAACAGCAGAACAAAAAAGAGTATCGTACGCATTCTACTAATCCTCTAATAAATCATTAATGTCTAAAGCTTTCTCTGCTAGAGAGGCATCATCCCAGAAGGTGCCTAAGCCTCCAATAGGTGTGCGGCTGCCCGTTGCTTCTGTCCATAAACGGTCAGATACGGCTAATACTTGCTGAGTCGCGAGGATGTCCAGCATTCGATATTGAACATTAGAAGGCGCTGTTTTAACTGACTGAGCATGTCGACGAATGGCATCACGTAAGCGCTCGCCATTACCAGAACCGTCTGCCATAACGACTTCAATCGCTTGTGCTAGACGAACACTCGATTCATGGGCTATATCACTGGCGTCAGAGAGCTCTTGCCAAGGATCAACACCCTCTGGAGCACTGTCAGGCATCATTGCCCAAACAGCCGCTTGCATCGCTTTTGGAACACCCCACCAGCGCTGAGCATCGAGACACTGACTACCACGAACAGATTTCATGGCGATATCTTTCGGAACGCCAACGTCACCTTGACCACGTGAATCACTCATTACAGCTTGTAAACCACTGATAAGACCTAGCATCCAGAAGAATTCTTCATCTTTATCTAAATCAGGACATTCTTCGCCGGGCTCACCAAACTCGGACACTAAAGACTTATAAGCTTTGTATTGACGATTAGCAGCGATAGACAATAAACGTTTTTGACGAATACGAGCATCTTTGGCTTCACCCATATTTTGCACTTTATAAGCACGGAGATAGGTTAAACCTTCTTCATTCGCTTGTGCTTCGGCGCAAGCACCCGCTTGCATATACATAGACGTTGCTAGGCGATCAGGAGACTCGGTCAATTCACTAAAAGAGAGAAGCATTGGCGTCATGCTCACGCTCATGGCACACCCCATTTCTGTGTCATCTGTCTTCATGATATATGGCAGGGCGAAGTCTTCGGCATAGTCATAAGCAAACCAGCCAGTTGTTGTATAAATGGCGCTACAACCTGTCATCGTTATTAGAACGAGTGACACAAGAGTGGTTCGAATACTTAAATACATTTCAATTCCCTAAATGTAACATTTTGTTATTTCAGGTTGCTGATAATACAGTAATTAATAACCATTACTAGCCTTTAGCAGGCCCATAATCTTGGGATATTTTAATGAAAATAATCATTAAAATAATAGCTGTAAGCTGGTCATAAACGTATCATTACTTCAGGCCTGATTTCACTTGCGAACGCTGCCAAGTTTGTGAGCGTCCCAATAAAGATATTCCAACATAACCACGAACTTCAATTTCATCTGGGCTGTCTGTAACCGTACAGTTTCCGTGATAGACAGTTTTTAATTCAGGGTCTAATCATTGTCCACCTTGCCATTCCCTTCATCAATGCGCTGAACGTCGAAAATGAATTGCGTACCGTCTACTGGCTTATCCTTTTTATCGCCTTTACAATTATCACAAAGGCCATGAACAGAAGTGTGCTTCAATACTTTTGTAATCACTCCGACCATGGTGCCATCTTCTGCAAGCGACAGGATCACCATGCTCTTTACCTCTCCTGTATGGCGTAAAGAGCGTTACTCAGTAGCACGCTAAATAATAAACTAAACGATAACGCTATTATCTGCAGGGGGTTCACTTTATGTGCCTTCATAAAAGAGTTTAACTAAAAAGTGAGATCATATTACTTAACCCATAAAAAGTTACAATGCGTAACGTAAATTAAATATTAAGTAAGCTAACCACCTTAGGTGAATAAATTCGAATACGATTTAATTGATAATAAACCACTACTCATTTTTTCTTCCGTTTCTTTCCCGAAGGACTGAGATAACGTTGAAGTGTCATAAATAAGCGTGATCTCTCGTTAATTCTTATAACCATCTTAGAAACCTGGCCTTAAAACACTATTAAGCAGGGTGTGTAAGTGTTCACTATCAAATCAATTTACAGGTTTGTGACTTCGACGTTCTAAAAAACGTCTACTATATAACTAATACTAAATACAAATTCGCCCACCCAGTAAGATCAGGGAAGTCATAATGAACCGATTTTTATTTGCTAGTTTATTAACCGCTGCTGCTTTTCAACCGGCGATTGCCGCTGAGCAAATTTATGAACTAGAAGTGCAAACAGACAGTAATTGGACCAGTATCGAAATACGCGATGATGCCACATTTGTTAATGCTCCCCCTGGACAAAGTATGAACGTCACCGCAAGAGATGGCATTAAGTCCTTTACTATTTCGCCTAAGAAAATGCATTTACGCTCTCGAACTCGAGGAGATGTAACAATGAACTTGTTTGTGAAATCTCAAAACAACGTGCTTGGCGTCAACATCTGCAAAGGCTCGTCGAGTAGCTATACCTTTATCAAGTCTCAACAAGCAAAACAAAAGAATGATGTAAAAGAAAAAGATTATTGCGAAACCGCAGCATTGGTACTGCAGCTCTTTTAATAGGCTTACTAACTGCAGCGCATTACCAATTAATAGTTAATTTCATTTATGCCCACACACAAAAAAGCAATGCTGATGAGCATTGCTTTTTTCACTCTAAACCATAAGGTTTTCTCTCAGGCTGTAGGCGTTATATTCTTAACATTTTTTGCCGTAAAATACACAAAACCGCCTTCAAAATCTCCTACTTCTACACGATGAGGTGATAAAGGTGAGTTTTTCAAGCTCGCAATATAGACACCCTTAGATGTTATTAAGCTTTTATCTATGTCATTAAAATGGGGTTGTGAGAAAGCAAACGTTTGCCGCTCACCTCCTCGTTCAATAGTCATTATTAACTGAGCATCTGCTAGCTCATTAGCTCGAGAAAAATTAACATATGTGACCTGATAATCTTCTTCGAACTCGTATAAAAAACGACCAACCTGCTGACGACTGATGCTCATATGACTGAACTACCTATAACATAAACAAATGATTCACTATAAGTATTAGCTAAGAATCTTCTGCTTTTCAAATCAAAATAACAGAAAACTACAGACTATTTCTACCCGTCATTTTTAAGTTATTTTTTTCTATCTTTTACCTAAATTTTTGTCACTCTATCGTACTTTGTTACTTTGTTACTTTCTTTAGTACTATGACAGCTTGCTCTAGAGCACTTGAGATAAACCCATAACATTTAGTAGTTTTTCAGCTTAGTTCGTTTAGTCAGTAAATTAATATGATATAAACTAATCCAATATGACCACTAACACCGTATAAGTTTGATTAAACAAAGGTATAATTTCGTCAATCAAATAGGCTGAAAATTTCGTTATGAATGAACAAACTGCTAACATTTTATTAGCCCATGGAAGCAGGGATCCTAAGTGGAAAATTCCTTTTCAAGACATGACTCAGGCTATTAAACAGCATGAGGAAATTTCTTCATCGCATCCATCTCAAGAAATAATTGTTGAGCTCGCTTATATGGAACTGTGTGAGCCAAGTCTTGAAAGTATGTGCGAAAAACTTTTCAAACAAGGTGTCAAACTGATCAATATTTATCCAGTTTTTTTTGCTGCCGGCATACATCTTCGCGTCGATGTTCCAAAGCAATTAAAAGCAATTGAAGCTGAATTTGGCGTGCGCACTAAATTACATCCTCCTGTGGGCCAAGAAAAGGCGGTACAAGATGCGATAACTCAAGTGATTTTAGAAAGACTATGAGTTCACATTTACAGCCAAAGTCTCTAAATCGATTTTAACATCGTTGATCTGTTGCAACATCTTGTGTTAACTAAGAAATATAATCAGAACGACGTTTCCAAGGATTGCATATGTTCCGCTTATTTTTCCAAATCATAAGTTTAGTCGTTGCCTCTGTTACCCCCCCTTTCCTCTACGCCAATAACGAAGCTGAGTTGGATACCCTCCGCATAACTGCAAAAGATGGCCCTCTCACCGACATTTCAGCTCAAAAGCTAATGCGTGTGCCAGGATCCGGTAACGACCCACTTAGAGCAATAGAAGCATTGCCTGGGGTTACTTTTACTGCAGGGAGGCGTGCAGAACCTGCCGTCCGTGGGTCCTCACCAGACGATAACCGATACATCATCGACTTTATGCCGGTCAGAAACATTTTTCATTTTGATGGCTCCAGTCTATTAAATGATAATGTTATTAAAGATTTTAAATTAGAGGCTGCCGCATTTGATGCCCAATATAATGATGCGACGGGTGCTGTCATTGAAGCCAATTCACGGGCGCCTTATACCGATAGAAAACAAGCGGTTATTGATTTTAGTTTGCTGAAAGCCGGCATATTATTAGAAACACCGTTGTCAGAAAATTCAGCGGCTTACCTTTCGGTTAGACAAAGTCTGATTCATCTTTATATTGAAAACTTGCTCGATGACGAAGACTTTCAATTTACCACCGTGCCGGAATACTATGATTACCAAGCTAAATATCAACTGCAGCGATCAAATGGCGATACGTTAAGCATCCAAGCACTGGGCACGAGAGACAAAGCGGGCTTAGTATTCGATGATGAATCCGATCAAGTTAAGCGCGACCCTGGTCTGTCTGGAGGTATAGAGTTCAACTCCTATTTTCACTCCCAAGGTATAGTATTAGAAAATACCTTATCCGGGACGACCCAGCTTAAAACCGGATTTTCTCACATGCTCAGTGATTTCTCGTTAGGGCTAGGACTGAATAACAGTATCAAAGCGACTTCCAATGACTATACGCTGCGCGCTCACTTAACCACCGATATCAATCTAGATCATACACTTCGAACCGGCATCGATATATTGGAACGCCAAATTGATTTTAAGGGTGATTTCACGGCCCCAGCCTGTGATGAATTTAGACCCGACTGCCGCTTAGTGGATAGTAAAGAACGCATTGTAGAAAACGATAACCTGAAAATTTATAATTATGATGTTTTTATTGCCGACGACTGGTTTTTCAGTCCTACACTGACGTTAACACCGGGAGTATTATGGTCTTTTGATGACTATTCTGAGCAAACCTTTATCCAAGGAAAGTTCAAACTTCGTTGGGAATTCATGGATTACTGGTGGATCAATAGTGCATGGGGGCAATATCATAAGTTCACTGATAACTTTGGCGAAGTGGCTGAAGGATTTGGTAACCCTGAGCTCAAACAATCTACAGCAGATCATTATACATTAGGCCTTGAACATCAAATTGATGAATCATCCTTAATTAAACTGGATACATACTATAAAACCTTTGATGATCTCGCCATTTCTCGCCAGGATAAAGATAGCGTTTACCCAGGATTAACCGATGAAGAGTACCAATTACTTCCACGGTATAGCAACGATGCCGACGGCGATGCTTATGGCTTTGAGCTGTTTATCAACAAATCCTTTAGTGAAGGTTGGTATGGATGGGTATCGGCCGCGTATTCAGAAACTCGCCGTTATAACAAGCTGACTGGTGAAGACTTTAAATATCAATACGACCAACCTTGGATCGTTAACCTAGTATCAAGCCATGAACTGAATAAAGACTGGACCATTGGCTTTAAATGGCGATACCAAAGTGGCCAATTAATTACCCCCATTATAGGGACTAGCCCTAGCACCAATCCTAACTTCACAGAGTTAGTAGACCCTATCTATGGTCGCCTAAACTCTCAGCGCTTAGCTGACAGTCACAAACTTGATGTTCGTTTAGACAGAAACTATCCATACAAAACATGGAATATGGACTTATACGTCGAAGCTCTGAATCTTTATAATCAGGACAATGTAACAGGCTATGACTACAACGCAGATTATACTGAAAAAGAAGATATTACAGGGCTCCCCACAATCATTTCTTTTGGCATAAAGGCTAATTTATAGAACTAAATTTGACCTAAGCATGGCACTGTGTCCCTATGTACATTCAATTACTAGTACCAAAGCGCCAGCATAGGCGTTCTTCATCACCACAATAAAGTCTAACAATAATAAGGAATACTCATGAGTGACTTATACGAATACCCGGTAGTCATTGAAGTCCCCGTAGCTTGGGGAGAAATGGATTCGTTCAAACATGTAAATAATGTGCATTATTTTCGATATTTCGAAAGTGCTCGCACCAAATATGCTGAAGAATTGAAAATACTCGACTTCATGGGTGATTACGCAAAAGGGCCAATTCTGTCAGAAACATCAGCCAAATTTCTAGCCCCCGTTACCTACCCAGATACACTTTCTGTCGGCATTCGCAGCATCAAGGCAGAAGGAGGCAAGATAATTCAAGAATATGCTATTTGGAGTCAAGAACAGTCTCGACTGGTCACTAAAGGTGAAAGTACCATGCTATTTTTTGACTACAAGCTTGGAAAACGTTGTGATATCCCTACTGAAATGGCGAATCGAATGGTTAAGTTAGAACCTCTGCTGGCTAAATCTTTAGCAACAGAAAGACTCTAATATAATCTCTTTTGAGGGTTGTTTTATTCCAATTCAACCCTCAAATCAGCTACTCACCAGTGCAATGAAGCCTAAGGCGAAAAAATGCTAATCGGTAAACGAGAAGAGTTTGATTTAAATGAGATGGCTATTTTTGTGCGCGTGGTCGAATCAGGCAGCTTCACAGGTGCAGCTAAAACACTGAGCCTACCCAAGTCTACTGTCAGCCGTAAAATTACCCAATTAGAAGAACGATTAGGCGTGCGTCTAATTCAACGAACTACAAGAAGCTTAAGCCTCACCGACACGGGCAGTGCTTATTATGAGCAATGCGCCCGTATCTTAGGTGATATAGAAGAAGCTAATATTGCCGTTACTCAAATGCAGAGCACACCTTCAGGCACATTGCGCATCACTGCACCGGTATTATTTGGTTCAACCGTATTATCAGGTTTGATTGCCGAATATATGGAACTTTATCCACAAGTTAATATTGATCTGATATTAACTGACCAAATGCTGGATATAGTTCAAGATGGTATTGATGTTGCCTTTCGAGTTGGCCATCTAGAAGATTCATCTCTCATTGGCCGTTACTTAGGGGATGTGAAAGCTATTCTCTGCGCAAGCTCGGACTATGTTGAACGCTTTGGGAAACCCTCTCACCCAGACGAAATAAGCAACCACCAAGTAATCTCTGCCACTAGTTGGACTCAATGGTCTCTTAAAGGTCCTGAAGCACAAGAGATAAATGTCAGCATTAAGCCGCGTTTAAAAGTTAATGACCTTTCAAGTCTTTATACCCTTGCGCTATCAGGTGCAGGTATTACTGCCCTGCCCGTATTAATAGCCGCATCTGCAATCAAAAGTAAACATTTGATACCCATATTATGTGATTGGCCTTTTGAAGCACATCCTATTCATACCCTTTATGCGAGCAACCGACATCTGTCGGCTAAGGTAAGAAGCTTCGTTGACTTTGTTATTGAACAAGTAAGACCGAATCCACCTTGGTTAGTGGATATGGAAGGATACGATAAATGTGAAGCAGAACACCCAAAACAGCTAAATAATTAATAACTTACGCTCAGTTACCGTGCTTTCGATAACGACACCGTCAGATAATCATCCGCTCTCGGGCCTTTACAATAGCCTGAGTGCGACTTTTCGCACCCAATTTAGCATTAATCTTACGAGCATGAGTTTTTACAGTATGCAAAGAAATAAAGAGCTGATCTGCAATACCTTGATTAGAATTGCCTTCTGCGATTAAAACCAGCACTTCTTGTTCTCGAATACTCAAGTTAGAGGAATCGATAAAGGCAGCAGACGTCTGTAGGGTGGCCACATCATGCTTACTCTCAGAATTGATGTCAGTTATTGCTACCCCTGCGACCTCCATTGAACCGAAAGTAAATTCTAAATCAACCATATTTTTTGGTATAAATTGACTTAAATTCAGTTGAATATTCTCTCGCTCAGCGAGCTGTAACGCTTGCTGCCAAGCTTTTCTAGCTTTGCCTATCTCTTTTGTCGACGCATACACAGCCGCCTTAAGTAAGATTCCTGACAACTGAACAATTCCCGCTTGATCATCTAAAGGCGCACTGTCCAGTACCCGCATAACATTCAAATATTCTTTCTTTTGAAATAATACACGAGCGCAAGAAAAACGATATAAACCTGACTGCATTGGAAATAATTCAGTATGGCTTACGCCTAATTGATCGTGTTCTTTAGTGACCCGATTTAAACATTCTTGAGCACGATCCCATTTATCCAAGGACATCCAAATATTCGCTTTTACAATAGCAATCCAATTTTGGTAAACCTGTTCTGATACTTGCCAGCGTTGCATTAGACGTTCAGCTTCAGAAATAATCGCTAAAGCGGCAGTACTTTCATTATTAGTAACATGAATCAATGCTAATAAACTATAACCGTAAAGAACAATCACATCTCGACTGCGGTTGGCTTCATTGATTCCAATATAAGCATCTCGTCGAGCGCCGTCGACATCACCTTTTAGCCAGCGTAAAAAAGCTCGATAAGTGATTAATCGAGCGTGTGGGAATAAACGGGCTTGCTGCGGTAAACTCAGCGTCAACTTTAAACCTTGATCTACAACTTCCGCACTGCGCAGAAGATGACCACGATATTGCTCGACCCTCGCGTAATCAAACAGGGCAAAAATTTCTAAACTCAGTGCCTGATGTTGGCGAGCAATATCAATCGCTAAACGATTCCAAGCACGTGCACCTTCAGGGTTCTGGCTAACCAACTCTATATTGCAGAGCGTGGAGCACATCAATACTCGTATGGGAAAGCGATCTGCAGGTAACTCGCGCAAAGCCAGCTCACATAAGCTTCGAGCTTGAGTATAATCACCCTCTCCACGCGCGATAAAACCGCGTAACGCGAACAGTTGCCCTGGATAGTCCTTTTCTATTTGATGAGTATCCAGTTGATCAACCAATCGCCCTACCGCAGCGTATTGATACGTTAATAATAAACTCCAGATTTGCATCATCTGCAAACGAGCAGAGCTGGCAATAATGTCGCTACCAACAACATCGCACCAAGCTAAGACAGTCGCAAAATCAAGATCGGCTATGATGCGATCAACTTCGCTTTCTATCCATAGAGCAGCTTCCTGAGTAAGTTTACCCAAGCGTGCATGCTGTAAAGCTTCAACTCGAAAACCTTGCTGTTTTAGACTATGAAAAGCCGCTCGGTGTGTCTGCTCTCGTTCTTGCTCACTACTGTATTGACACAATAAGTCTGCCAATAATGGGTGTAAAGTAAACCAGCCCGAGTGTTGATCAATACTATCAATAAATAAATTGTGATGAACCAGTTGTTGGATCCAATGACGACTATTTTTGATGCCTAAAACTTTATTACATAAAATTTCATTAAAGCTGGTAAGCGGAGCGATACGAATTAAAAAATCTTTTAATTCGCTGGTTAGTCCAGACAGAACCTCACCCATCAAGTAGTCTGCTAATTGCTCTCTTTCATGACCTAGGTCCTCTGGCCATGTTATGTTTTTCCGACACAACAACCACAAACCTAGACCTGCTGGCCAACCCTGCATCCTCTGCATCAAGATAAGCGCTTGTTCCTGATCATTGATACCGGCCTGCTCTAACCAAGCAGTCACTTGCTGAAAATTAAAGGCTAAATCTTGCTGCTTGATAAACTCTAAACGTGAATCAAGTCTTAAACGCCCCAAAGAATTGGGAATATAACGCGACGCTATTAATAGGCGCACATTGGGGGGTAACTGAGTCATTAAACATTGAATAACATGCCACGCAGCGGGATCTTCTATTTCATGAACATTATCCAGCACGATCACAAGCGAGCAGTTTGAATCTGCCAGCTCATTCAAAAACAATAATAATACCTCTTCACAATCCAACGAACCTTGGCTCATGGTTGCTGACCAATGAGCTAGAGCATCTGTCGCCACACCTGACATTACCTTGTTCGCTACCTCAAGAAGGTGACGTAATAGAAAAGCTTCATGGTTGTCTTTGCTATCGAGGGTTAACCACAAGCCTAACGTGCCTTGTTTATCATCAGGCTGGCAAGTGTGCCGACTATACCAGTCACTCAAAAGCACACTTTTGCCGTAACCCGCAGGGGCTAATAACCAAGTGATGGCTTTACCCTGAGAAAGCTTGTTCGATAATTCATCACGCGCCAAGAAATGATCAGGCAACCCAATAGCTTTGCTTTTAAGAGTCACCCAAGAAGATAATACTTTTTGATCTAATTTTGATAACCAAGCTTGTTGATCTGAACTAAATGTAACCGTCTTGATTGATGCCATAAGCTTATTACATTTCTATTTTGTATTATTATTTCTACTTTTAAAGCGCATTGATTAAAGCCTAAAGTAACAGTCTATGAAATCACGCTCCTCGCAGGAACTCAACATAACACGTCACTCAACAACATAAAATTACACAATACTCTGAAATTTTGGTACAGGAATTAAAAAAGCCGCACTTTTAAGAAAAACGGCTTTCAACAGAACGTCGTTTTTAATAAAAGATACAGCTTTCGAACAGGGTATCGGTTTTAAGCAGATCTTCTCGCACAGTAAGAAGATCTAGAATACAGCATCACAAAGTGATTACATCATGCCGCCCATACCACCCATACCACCCATATCAGGCATACCCGCGGCGCCTTCTTCAGCAGGAGCGTCCGCAACCATCGCTTCGGTTGTGATCATCAAACCTGCGATAGACGCAGCAGCTTGAAGAGAAGCACGCGTTACTTTAGCAGGGTCTAAAATACCCATAGCAATCATGTCGCCATATTCACCAGTGCTGGCGTTAAAGCCAAAGCTGCCTGTGCCAGACTTAACTTTATCGACAACGACTGAACCTTCAGCGCCTGCGTTAGCGGCGATTTGACGAATAGGTGCCTCCATCGCGCGCAGTGCCAAAGCAATACCGACGTTTTGATCTTCGTTATCGCCCACAACGGTTACCGAAGATAATGCGCGAACCAAAGCAACACCACCACCGGCAACAACACCCTCTTCAACTGCCGCGCGAGTTGCATGAAGTGCATCATCAACACGGTCTTTCTTTTCTTTCATTTCCATTTCAGAACCCGCACCTACCTTGATTACGGCAACGCCGCCGGCAAGTTTAGCAACACGTTCTTGTAATTTTTCAATGTCGTAGTCAGAGGTTGAGCTTTCAATTTCAGCACGGATCTGATCAACACGTGTATTAACAGTGGCTTCAGTACCGGCGCCATCAACAATCACAGTATTTTCTTTATCGATAACAACCTTGCTTGCAGTACCTAAAGTAGAAGGATCTGCTGTTTCTAAAGTCATACCCAACTCTTCAGAAATCACCTGACCACCCGTCAGAATTGCAAGATCTTGCAACATTGCTTTACGACGATCACCAAAACCAGGCGCTTTAACGGCAGCAACTTTGAACGTGCCACGCAAGTTGTTAACTACCAATGTAGCTAGCGCTTGGCCTTCAACATCTTCAGCAACGATCAATAATGGACGACCAGACTTCGCAACATTTTCAAGAATGGGTAATAACTCTTGAAGATTATCAATTTTCTTATCAACTAATAGAATTAATGGATTTTCCATTTCCACAGTCATTTTTTCTTGATTGTTGATGAAGTACGGAGACAAGTAACCGCGATCGAACTGCATGCCTTCTACAACATCTAGCTCGTCTTCAAGGCCTTTGCCTTCTTCAACAGTAATCACGCCTTCTTTACCGACTTTTTCCATTGCTTCAGCGATGAGACGGCCAACCGTTTCATCAGCGTTGGCAGAGATAGTCCCTACCTGAGCGATTGCTTTAGTATCTAAGCAGGGCTGAGCTTGTTCTTTAATTGCGGCAACAACAGCAGCAGTGGCTTTATCAATGCCACGTTTAAGATCCATTGGGTTCATGCCCGCAGCAACAGACTTCAAGCCTTCGCTGATGATCGCTTGTGCTAATACAGTGGCTGTCGTTGTGCCATCACCGGCTTGGTCGTTGGCTTGAGAAGCCACTTCTTTAACCATTTGTGCGCCCATGTTTTCGAACTTGTCTTTCAATTCGATTTCACGTGCAACAGAAACACCATCTTTCGTAATAATCGGTGCACCAAATGATTTTTCGATAACAACATTACGACCTTTAGGTCCCAACGTTACTCTTACCGCGTCGGCTAGGATGTTTACACCTACCAACATTCTTGCGCGTGCACTATCGCCAAACAATACGTCTTTAGCAGCCATGATCTTTCCTTAAAATTTGTTTATGTCATAAAAAAGTGAGTGTAATAATTACGCTTCAAGAACACCGTAGATATCACTTTCATTCAAAATCAATAATTCTTCGCCATCGATATCGATAGTATTTTGACCAGAGTACTTACCAAAAACAACAACATCGCCTTCTTTAACCGCTAATGCCTGGACTGTGCCATTATCAAGAATACGTCCAGTACCCACAGAGATAACTTCACCTTGATTAGGCTTTTCTGCTGCCGCCCCTGGTAAAATAATACCTCCGGCAGTGGCGGTCTCTTCTTCTTTACGGCGAACAACAATACGGTCATGTAATGGACGGATTTTCATTTGTTAGACTCTCCAGCTCTTTGGACCCTAATTATTAGGGTCAATAGGGTAAACAAAGGCTTGATGCCTCTGTTAAAAATAGATGGTTAATTTATAGGGCCTCTTGCTGAGAATTCAACGGCAAGACGAAAAAAAATCTACTTGTCATCTTTGGTATATTCACCTTCTATCGTGATTTTATCCTGTGCGTGACTCGTCGTAGCGTGAACATCGTTTAAGGACCCTTCTTGAAAGCTACTCGTCGATTGAAAACTTCCACTTGTCATCATGCGGGGTGTAATAAAAGCGATCACTTTATGGACTAATGCTCTGCGTGTTGCAGGCACTAATAACATAAAACCAAAGGCGTCCGTCATGAAACCAGGGGTTAACAATAGAGCGCCGGCAAGTGCTAATAGAAAAGCTTCGGCCAGTTCTTGAGCGGGCATTTGGCCTTGCTGCATTTTTTGATTTGCTCGCAGCAAGGTGCTGATACCTTGCTGGCGCAATAATTTTACACCCACAAAGGCAGTAATAACGATTAAACCAAGCGTCCAACCGATACCGATAAAGCTATTAACCTTTAAAATGACAGCCAGTTCGATTAACGGAATTACGATAAAGATAATTAATAGAGGCATTCGCCCTCCTACACATAAACTCAAACAACTTAATTAATACCTTTGTAATTGGGTTCACCTGGCCTTATTTCAAGATCATTTTTAAGACTGAGGCCTTTTCATCACTCTTTTTAGTAAAGAATCGTCTATAAATTTATATAAGACTCAACGGGCTGCCTCTATCACCGATATTTAACACAACTGCCCTTCTTGCTGGCTCAGAATGTCTATAACATCGACAGACATGTCTCTTGTGATTTACACTCTTAATTGACATTGATTTTTAGGATGACAGCATGCAACTAACCCATAAAGTGATCGCTATTACCGGTGCAGGCCAAGGTTTAGGACGAGCAATGGCGGTCTACTTGGCTAATCGTGGGGCTGACATTGCCATTATTGATTTAAATCCAGAACATATGGCAGAAACCCTAAGGCAAGTAAAAGCCACCGGCCGTGAAGCAGCAGTATTTACTTGTAACGTCGCCAATGAACAGCAAGTAGAGGAAACCTTCACTGCAATTTCTGCACAATTAGGCCGCTTAGATGGACTGATCAATAACGCTGGTATTTTGCGAGATGGCCTTATGGTTAAAGCCAAAGGTGATGAAATTTCGAAGCTCAGCATGCCGCAATGGCAAGCGGTAATGGATGTGAATCTCACCGGTGTATTTTTATGCGCCCGTGAAGCTTCCATTCAAATGATTAAGCAAGCTCAAGCGTCAGGTGAAGCGTCGGATTGTACAGGTTGTATCATTAATATCTCGAGTATTTCAAGAGCCGGCAATATAGGCCAAAGTAATTACTCTGCTGCTAAAGCAGGCGTTGCAGCAATGACCGTAACGTGGGCTAAAGAACTTGCACGTCACAATATTCGTGTTGCCGCGATTGCTCCTGGTTTCATTGAAACTGAAATGACGCACAGTATGAAACCAGAAGCCTTGGCCAAATTGGCGGCCGGCATTCCGTTAAAGCGCATGGGCAGACCCGATGAAATTGCTCATTCTGCGGCGTTCATTTTAGAAAACGATTATTACACGGGCCGCATTATTGAATGCGATGGTGGTTTACGCTTGTAGGCTTTCTTCTATATTATTTAGCTATGACATCTGAAGAAACCTTATATCAATTCATTGCCGCCATTCCCTTAGGTAATGTCGCGACCTACGGTCAGCTAGCGCGCTTAGCGGGCCGCCCCGGCTCAGCCCGCTGGGTTGGAAGAACTCTAAAGCACCTGCCAAAAGATTCTAGCCTGCCCTGGCATCGAGTTATTAATGCTCAAGGGAAAATCAGCTTCCCCGCAGACAGTGAGGCTTGGCTAATTCAGAAAGACAAATTAGCAGATGAAGGTATTCTGTTGCACAATGGCCGCATTCGTTTAAAGGACTACCAGTGGCAATGCTAGGCAACTCTTCTAATTCAGAGACTTCTAATCCAGAAACTTCTAATCCAGAAACTTCTAACGCTCATAATATATCGAGTATCATACCCCATTGGCTTGCGCCTTTTCTAGAACGTCGATTACTTATTTGCCTGTTCACTGGCTTTGCCTCAGGCCTGCCCCTTTTTATCCTTTATCAACTGGTCCCTGCATGGCTTCGCACTGAAGGCGTTGGCTTAAAAGAGATCGGTTTCTTTGCCTTAGTCGGTATTCCCTATACGTGGAAATTTATCTGGTCTCCTGTCATGGATCGTTATGCGCCCTCGACACTCGGTCGCCGACGCAGCTGGATGCTAATCACCCAAACATTGATGTTAGCAAGCATCGGTTTTCTGGGATTTTTAGACCCTAAGACACAGCTTTCAGAAATTGCTATTTTATGTGCGATCACCGCGTTCTTAAGTGCCAGTTTAGACATCAGCATTGATGCCTTTCGTCGTGAGATCCTACCCGACAGAGAATTGGGGCTGGGTAATAGTATTCATGTCACAACATACCGCATAGCAGGACTGATACCCGGTTCACTATCACTTATTTTAGCTGACCATTATGCTTGGGATGTTGTCTTTATCATCACCGCGGCTTTTTTATCTATTGGCATTTTAATGGTGCTATGCAGTAAAGAGCCTAACGTTCATAGCCACCGACCGCTAACGTTAAAAGCGGCTATCACAGAACCTTTTCAAGAATTTTTTGGCCGTCACGGCGTGCAATCCGCCCTATGGATTTTATGCTTTATGTTCCTTTATAAGCTTGGCGATAGTATGGCGACCGCTTTATCAACGCCGTTTTATCTTGATTTAGGTTTCACAAAAACCGAGATCGGTTTAGTCGCTAAACATGCCGCACTCTGGCCTGCTATTGTCGGCGGCATCCTAGGTGGACTATTAATGTTGAGAATTGGCATTAATAAGGCATTATGGCTCTTTGGCGGAGTACAGATAATATCTATTCTAGGTTTCGCCTTGCTAGCAGAAGTAGGTTATGACCTTTGGGTACTGGCCTTAGTTATTGGTTTTGAATATTTAGGGGTTGGCTTGGGTACTGCCGCTTTTGTCGCTTTCATTGCCCGTACAACGTCACCTGCTTATACCGCAACTCAGCTGGCATTGTTTACAGCGTTAACGGCTTTACCCAGAACTTTCGCAAGTTCTACAACGGGGATTATCGTAGAAAGTATCGGTTGGACTAACTTCTACTTATTCTGCACGGCACTCGCTATTCCTGGGATGCTACTGCTGTTTAAAGTCGCCCCTTGGCATGCACATACTTCAGACCTAAAAAAGCCCGCAGTGACTGACTAGCAAGGCGAGCTTTCGTATGTTCAATTAAAAACTACCCAATTTTAATCTTTAAAATTCTTATACATCAACGGCAATTCAATCTCTTCATCCGCTTTTAGCATCTGCATGACTTGCTGCAATTCATCACGTTTTTTGCCCGTAACGCGCACCATTTCACCCTGAACTGCAGAACTCACCTTAATCTTACTTTCTTTAATCTTCTTATTGATAATGCGACCCAAATCTTTATCAATACCTTGACGCAATTCTGCCGCCATTTTCACTTGCTTACCCGCACCGACTAATTTTCCATATTCAAGGCAAGATACCTTAATTTTGCGCTTAATAAGATTCGCTTCCAGCATCGGTTTCATCTGCTCGATCTGAAACTCTTCATTCGCCGTCATGAGTACTTCTTTATCTTTTAATTCAAAGGTTGCCTTTACCCCTTTAAAATCAAAACGAGTAGTCACTTCACGATTGGCTGAATCAACTGCATTTTGTGCTTCGTGCTTTTCAATTTCTGAGACTATGTCAAAAGATGGCATGAGTCGTCTCCTATGGTTGTATAAATAGTTATAGATTGGATAGATTAGATCGAATGATTCAGCTATATATACTCTTTAAGTGGCACTCTGGCAATAATCGACTACATTATGAGTATGGATAAAAGAATGATAATCAACGGAGCTGGGACCTACTACTTTAAGGTTCACGGCGCAAAAGATGCCCCCCTCTTTCGCTCAGTATTCGAATACGAATACTTCAAGCAACTGCTGGTAAAAGAAGAAGGCTGCGAGCTCATCGCTTACGTATTTTCTGAATACCAAGCGCAGTGGGTGATGCACTGCGACCAAGACTGGCAAATAATCTTGGACAATATCAGCGCACACATCCAAGAGCTGCATTTTAAACTCTGGCACAAACACCAACAAATCCTATCAGAATTCGCAGAAGTACTTTTTGTTGAAGAAGATCGCTACTTAGTGCCTTTGGTAATGGAATTACACCACTGGCCAGTAAGAGAAGGTCTTGTCGCTATTCCCGAGGTCTATCCTTGGAGTTCAGATGCGCTTTACCGTCAAACCCGCTACCAACAAGTAACCTCCAACACCGGAATTGCCTCCCATCGAATGTTGCATAAGTTGGCCAAACAACGGGTCAATAGCGCGGTATGTTATGAACGTATGATGGAACAATGTGAGCCTTGGTCTATTGAAAGTGCTCAAAATCGCTTATATCAAGCGCTTGCCAGTGATAAGTATATAACCCGTCATCTTAGAATAAAAAAGCATGAGCTAGTCCATACAGTTGCACACATTAAAGAAATGCGCCAACAAGCTGAGGCCTTGATTTGTGATATCTTAGGAATATCAATTGAACAGGTTCAAAAAAACAGGTTTCGACGTAAAAACCATCAGGTTGAGCCATTAGTCCTTTGGTTATTATTACAATCTCAATGCGATATAAAGCAATTAACCTTAGTATTTGATTTGGATCAAGTCGTCGTTAAAGGTTGGTTGAGGAGCATTCCAAGTATTCACCCAGAATCATTGTTAACAAAAATAAAACAACGCTGGCAAGAAGAATTTTTACTCAAAGATTCCCTACTACTTTCTCATGCTGGCTAAAACAGTATAATGAGGGTTATGGAAAACCCAAACAGCAGCTCCGTGAACAACAACTCATTAAATATAGGCATTATTGGCTTAGGGGCTATTGGTTGCTTATTAAGTAGCCAAATACCTCAAGGTTTTAATGTTTTTGCCCTGCCTAGCAACCCTAATCTTCATGACGTTAACTTCCAGATTGAAGAAGATGGTCAGAGCCGTCGATACTCAATTCCTGTCTGGCAAGATGAAATACTCGATGTCATCATTATTTGCTGCAAGGCAACTCAGTGCCTTGCCGCTTTAGATTTATGGCAAGATGCCATCAACGACCAAAGCCAAATTGTGTTATTACAAAATGGTATGGGGCAGCATCAACTCGTTGCTTCAAGCCTGCCTAACAATATAATTTTTTGCGCCTCAACAACCGAAGGGGCCTTTAAAAAAAGTGCGCAACATATCGTTCATGCAGGACAAGGCATAACTCACTGGGGGTATTATTCTGGACCATCAAAAACAACGTTAAAATTAGATATAACTCAACTTAAAGGACAGCATAAATGGCACAACACTATTGAAGAAGTATTGTTGGCCAAACTCGCTCTTAATTCAATTATTAATCCTTTAACGGTCAAGTATGACTGCCATAATGGCGATTTAGTGAATAATCCAAAGAGGCTTAAAGAATTAGAAGATTTATGCAAAGAAACGGATCTATTTTTCACCCAAATGCAATGGACATTAGATTTTGACTTAACAGAGAGAGTAAAAACCGTTGCCAAACTAACAGCCAAGAATCGATCGTCGATGCTACAAGATATACACGCACAGCGTAAAACAGAGGTTGATTATATTAACGGCTATTTACTTAATAAAGCCAATGAAATAAGTTATCACCTGCCTTTACATCAAAAATTATTTAACCACATAAAATCACTTCAATATAACTAACCATATTATATTGCCAGCTCAGGATAATAGTGAAAAAAAGCAAAAACAGCTATGTTAATAAAATTTCTCAATAACTGATTAGGATATTCAATTTGCTCGTACGGCAAAAAGTTATAACTGCAACCATAATCACCTGCATAATTATTGTTATTCTTGCAACGACGGCCTATATTTTAGCGGCAGATCGTATTGGACGCGATCAACTAGCACCTCAAATCAGTCGCTCTTTTGCTGATATATTTCAAATACAACTGCTCCATAATTCTGATGATATTTTTGCATTACAAACACTTGCTAATAGCATGGTTAAGCACTATCAAATTCAAGAAATTGCATTTTATAATGCGAACAACGAGCGAATAATTTATGCATGTTCAAAAGTTTGTTTACGCAAAGTTCCTATTATCCTCAATACTAAAACCGTGACAAAAATCGACACCGATAGCAATCGAATTATATATAACATTCACCGTAAACATAGCCAAAAATCCTTAAAGCTCATCATCGAATCAGAAGTGAGTTTAGCTAAGTTTTTCTACGCTGATACGATGTCAACCTCTCTATTAATCGTTACTATTTCAACGTTATTACTGTTTTTTTTGTATAGCAGCATTCGTTATTGGCAAAAGACTCCCTATAAAAACTTATTAACCACTATTGAAAATATACAATCACACCCTAATAAAAATATTCGCTTTGACTTAAAAGATGCTGATACTTTTAGACTGAGCCGAGCGCTAAATACATTAATAGTTATTAATGAAAATCAAAAAACGATATTAACTAAGGAAAAAGAAAAAGCTCAAAGTGCTAGGGTTAGAGCCATACGGTTATCGAACGAAACTCGGTATATTAATGAAAAACTTGCTCGTGAAATCACTATTCGTAGTTCTATTGAATCTCAATTAACTCATACTCGAAGTATCTTAAACAGCATCATTGATTCAATGCCCTCTGCGTTATTCACAATAGATAACAACGGTTACATCATTCAATGTAATCAACAAGCGGCTGATTGGCTTGATTGTGAACGACACCCATTGGTAGGAAAACGTTTATCAAACTACATCAAGGAATTGCAAGATTTTAACAGTCTAATTAATCAAAGCTTGGAAGAGAGTTGCGTAAAAAAAATTGAACGTTTAACACTTTCGTTACCCATTGGAATTTTTCCAGCCGACATCGCCCTTTACCCACTCAAGGACAATACTTTAAAAGGGTTAGTGATTCGAATTGACGACATTAGTCAACGAGAAAAGATGGAAGAAGTCATAATGCAAACAGAGAAAATGAAATCCGTAGGCGGCCTAGCAGCAGGAATGGCTCACGAAATTAATAATCCTTTAGGTGCTATCTTACAAGGTGTACAAAACATTCAACGCCGACTTCAAGTTGATAATGAAAAAAATCAAGCAATAGCGGCTGCGCATCATCTTGATTTAAACGCTATGTCAGGCTATTTGGAACAGCGACAGATAACCAAGTTCATCAACAATATTCAAGATGCAGGTCAAAGGGCTGCAAGTATTGTTTCCAATATGTTGCAGTTTTCTCGGGGTGATCAACAACAATTGAGCCCTACGTTTGTAAAGGAATTAATAGAACGCTCTTTAAATCTTGCTCGTGCTGACCTAGAACTTAAAAGCATATCTATACATTCATCAAACATGGATGACACACTCTTATTTTATTGTATTCCTTCAGAACTTGAACAGGTGATTCTAAATTTATTGCAAAATTCTGCACACGCACTCAGCAGTTACAATCCTGATAACAACTGGACGCCTCAAATTCATCTATCAGCCGAACAGGATGAAAGCAATACGTATATTAAAGTAAGAGATAATGGACCCGGCATGTCAAAAGAAGTACGTCGCCGTATCTTTGAACCCTTTTTCACTACCAAAGACATCGGTGCCGGTACAGGCTTAGGACTGTCTGTTTCTTACTTTATTATTACGGCTCACCATCATGGGCAGCTCGATATCGAGTCTAAACTTGATGAAGGTGCATGCTTTACCTTAACAATTCCAAACCAGCCACATATACCCAAATAATAAGAGGTATAGTTCTATTACAAATGTAAGAGACTTTCATTGTTGCCCCCTGATTAGTGCTTGACCATAATTTCAATTACATTTACTCTATCCGCTTATATTAGGTGCTGCTAGGTAATCTTACCTAGAAGTTAAACGGGAAGTTTGGTAAGTCACTGCTACGCATACGAATCCAGCGCTGCCCCCGCAACGGTGATCGGCTTAACTTATTGTTTTATGCCACTGTGGTGCTCTCTTTTATTTTAAAGATTGAGCCTATGGGAAGGTGCAATAAGAGGAAATTATTTCCAAGCCGTCAGCCCGGATACCGGCCTGAGTTTTTAACAATAGCACGGAGGGTGCTATAAAAATTCATTACTGAATAGTATTCAGTAACCTCAGATTTGGTACACCATGAAAAAACTAGCCTTAATCACGGCCCTATTGCCATTATCATCTTTTGCTTCTATCGAGTTAGACACTCAAAAAGTAACGGCATCTAAAATCTCATCAGAAAATTTATCTAATGGAATTATTATCTCTCGTGAAGATATTGAACTGCTGCAAGCAACTAATCTCAGTGAAATCCTCAATTCTTTACCCGGTTTTCAAGTAACTCAACAAGGTGGCAACGCAAATACTCAGTCATTTGTAATGAATGGGTTTAGATCTGATCAAATTCTAATTTTGCTAAACGGTCAGCGCTTTGGATCTGCAACGCTGGGCGAGACAACTTACAACACTATTCCTAGCCATATCATTGAACGTATAGAAATCGTATCAAATGCGCGCTCTGCAATATATGGATCTGATGCATTAGGGGGCGTCATTAATATTGTTACGACAAAAGAGCTTTTAACTAAAAACACAATACGCTTAGCCGTTGGCAACCAGCATACCTCTCAGTTCTCAGCCGATCTGCATAAGCAATACAATGATTTATCTCTGCACTTGTCTGGATTCACAGAAAGAACTGAAGGTTTCGATGTGCAAGAGAATGATATGATTGATGAAAATGATACTGATGGCAGTGAACGTCATGCGTTAAATTTTGATGCTAGCTATAAGCTGAGCACGTCACAAAAGATTATTATTTCAAGCCAGAATATCCGTGGAACTGTTGATTATGATTCTGATTTGGATTTTGACGGCAATGGTGATGCTCCAAAAAACGACTATCAGCAACAAGTATCCAGTATTGCTTGGGATTATTCAGATGCTAGTTATGGCATTAACGCGAACTACAGTGAAAGCTTTGATAAGAATTGGTATTATAGCGATGGAACCTCTCGTTCCCAAGCCGAAGGGTTTATTACTGAAACTAAAAGCCTAGATTTAACTGCACGTGCTCAAATAACAAAATCTCAATCGCTATTATTAGTCTCGGACTATAGAGAAGATGATATCAGTCAATCCGACGCTGACTATGATAAAAAGAAAGGCAGCATTAACGGTATTGGATTATCACACAGTTTCAATTCAGATAGCCTTAACTCTGAAGTGGGTATTCGTAGAGATGAATCATCCCAATTTAATGAAAACTTTTCATACTCGTTATCCACACAATGGTTTCCACTTTCTCGGTTATCATTAATAGCCGCGATAAATACTGGTTTTAAAGCGCCTAGCTTTAACGAACTGTATTTTCCGTTTGTAGATTACGGTTTTTTTGGCACCTATCAAGGCAATGAAGATTTAACACCGGAAAAATCACTCAATCGTCGTGTCGAAATACAATATACAAAAGGTCAGTCTTCTTATAAAGCCAGCTATCAACTGAGTCATATTGAAGATTTAATTCAATACCAAAACATTGGTAACAATACAAATATACCCGTCAATGTAAGCCAAGCCTTAATCCGTAATACCTTGGTATCTTGGGACTATGACTGGTCAAATGGGTTTTCAAGCCAAGCTTCTTATGAATGGAGCCATGCAGTAAACTTAGAAACTCATAATAAACTTGCACGTCAATCTCCTCGAATTGCGAAATTAAATTTAAATTATATTAAGAATCAATACAGTGCAGGTTCTAATATAAGATATTTATCCGAGAGCTATAATGATGCTGGTAATAATACTTTATTAGCCGCTTATACTCTTATTGATGCTTATGGTGATTTAACCGTAAATGAAAACCTTAGCTTTGGTATTCGTATTAATAATGTAACAAATAAAGAATATCAATCCGTTCAAGGCTATCCCGCTCAAGAAAGAACCTATCTTGTTAACGGTACATTTACTTTTTAGGAGAAGAAGCATGGCTAACCGACTATCAAAAATTTCCACCAAAACAGGTGATAAAGGCGAAACCGGCTTAGGTGATGGTAGTCGGATTAGCAAAACCTCGACTCGGATTCACGTCATTGGTGAAGTGGATGAGGTGAATTCATGGGTGGGTGTTTTAGCCGCTGAGTTGGATTCAGACGATCATCATCAGGCGATTCTTAGCCAAATTCAGCATGATCTCTTTGATTTAGGCGGTGAGCTTTGTGTGCCAGGATATAAAGCGTTAGCACCGAGCATGCTTGAGGAGTTAGAGAATACTCTTGTGGCTATCAACGAAGTATTACCGCCGTTAAAAGACTTTATTTTACCCGGTGGCAATAAGGCAGCGTCTTACTGTCACATGGTAAGAACGGTTAGCCGCCGAGCTGAACGTGCAATCGTTGCTTTAGCCAACGAAGAAGCAAAAGAGGGGAATGACATTAATCCATTAGCGGTTCAATATCTGAACCGCTTATCAGATTTTTTCTTTGTGTTAGCCCGAAATATTGCTAGAAAAAATAACGGCCAAGAAGTCTTATGGAAAAGCCGTCATACAAAATCAAAAACGAATGCTTAGTGCTTTATCGTGCTATAAATTATTAGACTTTAAAGCGCTCAACTCTCTGTGTTAAAGACTGAGTCAAAGACTGAGTCTGACGCACTGCATCGAGGGTACCTTCTACATTCCTCACTGTTTCTTCGCCATGCACTCGAATAGTCGATAAGTTATTATTTAAGGCTTTGGCCGCTTCTTGCTGACTACTGGCGGTTGAAACGATATCCAACGTCTTTCTTTGAATTTCCTGCATACTTCCCTGAATACTTTCTAAAGCTTCACCCACCTGCGCAGAACTATCCACTGTTTTATTGACCATCGTACGGTTAATTTCCATGGTCTCGACAGCCCGTTGAATATTTTGCTGCACTTCTTTAATCAGACCTTCAATTTCTTCTGCTGAACCCTGAGTTCGACTTGCTAACGTTCTTACTTCATCAGCAACCACAGCAAAACCTCGACCTTGCTCACCGGCTCTCGCCGCCTCAATTGCAGCGTTCAGGGCCAATAAGTTGGTTTGCTCGGCAATCCCTTTAATCGTACCCAAAATAGAACTAATGTTCGTTGAGTTATCCGCTAAACGATTAACAGCTTCCATTGAATTGCTCATCTCTTTTGACAGTTGTTGCACGTCAGTAATAACATGGTCAACCACTTTTCTGGCTTGCTGAGATCGATCTGATCCAGAAAGAGCCGCCTCCTCTGCTTCTCCTGCCATAATTACCACCGTGCTGGCTCGCTCAGACATATTAATAATAGTATTAGCAACCTCTTCGGTTTCTGACA
>JBNMOT010000042.1:0-24959 GCA_051275515.1 Oleispira sp.
TCAAAACAGGCTGATACTAAGCTGCTATCTTGCTTACTACCGGCTATTCCCTATTTACAGCCTGAGCAGTGGCAGGCTTTGTTATTAGGGGAACAGAATACTGTTACCGATACTGTTACCGATACTATAAAGGGCTCTATTGAAGTTGCGGGTATCATCGTGAGTAAGGATGTTTTGCTATTAGCCGGCCAAGTCGTTCGCTATACCATTAACGATTATCAAGAAGCTGAAGTCGATGATACTTGGTCACAAGTTTGGTCCAATGATGACATTGCGGCTATCCATAAACCCGCCAATCTTCCCGTTAATCGAACCACTCGTAATGTCTATAATACGCTTATTCAACTGTTACGTCGTGAAAGTCCCTGGCCTGATGCGCATTTACTGCATCGTTTAGATTTAGAAACCTCAGGGCTTATTTTAATTGCGCAAAATAATGAAGCGGCGCGTCAGTACCAATCTAAGCTGGAGCATGTCATTAAGCGTAAATTATACCGTGCGGTTGTGGTGGGGGAGCCCGATTGGAAAATAAAGGATTTTATATGTGATCTTGGAACACTCGATGAGAGTCATGGCGGAAGTGTCATTCGTAGTCAGATGCATGTCCTGCCCAAAGGTGAAGGCAAAGAAAGCCGCACACTCTTTAATGTTTTAGCGACCCAAATAAAAGAAGGTGTGAGTTATTCACTGATTGAATGTGAGCTTTTTACCGGACGTAAACATCAAATTCGTGCTCAGTTAGCCCATTTAGGCCATGCCATTGTAGGGGATAAGATTTATAGCAATGGGGGAGATTTTTATGTAAAACGCCTTGGGAAAGTATTAACAGACGCCGATTACGAAGCGTTATTAACACCACATCATTTACTCCACGCTTATGAAGTTCATCTGTTCAATCTTTGGCAGACAGGCGTGCATAAAGAGAAAGACGTTCTTATCTTGCGAGATGATGATTTTCCTAAGGCTTGGCAGGCCTTTGGTTTTTAGAGGGTATGCAAGTAAGGTTTCTATGGAACTATTCATTAAAAAAAATGAAAGATACAAATAATGTCACTTTAAACGCTTCATGACATTTCAATAATAAAATATCCTTCTGTATTCTTCAGCAAAGTGCTATTTTTTTGCTAACCGATTCAAACTGACGTGTTGAAATGATTTAACGGGTCTTAACTTTTATTATAAGGAAATTTCAAACATGGATATTTTTGTTAGCATTATAACCAATCCACTGGCATGGATCACGATAGTCGTTCTTTACGCATTGAAGAAAGGTGTGTTATTTGTACCTCAAAACCGAGGTTATGTTATTTATACCATGGGTAAATACAGTGGCACTTTGGGTGCAGGTCTAAACTTCGTCATTCCTTTTATACAGAGTGTTGCAGCAGACCGTAACTTGAAAGAGCAGTCTTTAGAGATCAGTTCTCAGTCGGCGATTACTAAAGACAACATTACTCTGGAAATTGATGGCATTTTGTTTATGAAAGTAACGGATGCGGCAGCGGCCACAAACAATGTTACCGATTATAAAATGTCGGTTATCCAATTAGCCATGACGACAATGCGTAATGCGATTGGTTCAATGGAACTGGATGAATGTTTCCAAAATCGTGATGCAATTAACGCTAAAATATTAATGGCGATGACTGAAGCAACAGGTCCTTGGGGTGTTCAGGTCACGCGTTACGAGATCAAAGACATCACGCCGCCTCAATCGATCAAAGAAGACATGGAAAAGCAGATGACCGCGGAACGTGAAAAACGCTCGGTTATCCTGACGGCTGAAGGGGTTAAAATGGCGGCTATTACTCGAGCTGAAGGTGACAGAGCGTCGATGATTCTAAGTGCTGAAGGTCAGAAGGCAGAGCAAGTTCTGATGGCTGAAGCAGCGAAAGAACAACAAATTCTTGAAGCGACGGGTAAGGCCGAAGCGATTCGTTTAGTTGCACTAGCAGACGCTAATGCTTTAAAAACAATCGGTGAGCAAGCAGCCACCCCTGGGGGTATCAAGGCAGTAGAATTGACCTTGGCTCAACAAGCGATTGAAGCGCATAAGGCGATTGCAGCATTGGGTACCGTTGTTCTAACGGATGGTAATACAGGTGATAATATTTCGAATACCGTCGCGCAAGCAATTTCTGTATCCAGTGCTTTAAAATTAAACGACTAAGCTAAAGTAACGCGTTAATTAAAGAGAGAAACATGGAACAACTTGTAGATTACTTTGCACAAAATCACGATAAATTACTTTACGTCTTAGCGGGTATTATTCTTGTTATAGAATTAACGGTACTTGGATTAGGCGGGCCATTACTCTTTATTGGCATTGCTTGCGCGATTACCGGCGTGTTTGTCTCACTCGGTCTTCTGAGCAGTTGGGAGACAGAAACTTTGTCGGTTGGCATACTGTCTTTAGTCATTGCCATGATCCTTTGGAAACCCCTTAAACGGTTACAAGGGCCCAGGAAAGTCAGTGACAGCAGTAGCGATATGATTGGTCAAGTCGTCCCCGTCAGTGAGCAAGTAACACGCAAGGGTGGTAGCGTTCGTCATTCGGGAATTAACTGGCAAGCCAGATTGGAAGCAAGCTCACTCGTTGACGCTTTGGACAGTGGTGAGCGAGTTGAAATTTGTGGTGTTGAAGGCAATGTAATGATCGTTAAAACGCAACGCTAGCGCTTAATAAACCCATAAAATATTGTTGATAAAACATTATTAAAAGCACGTTAATGTAGGCCTATGTTGAAATCAGCATAGGCCTTTTTTTTGCGTTAATATCTATGAGGCATATTTTGACCTGTTGTAATCGACTAACGATTTAATAAATAGTCGTGATATTCTTTTCGCAAATTTATTTTTAATAATTTCCCAGTCGCCGTATGGGGCAGGCTATCAACAAAAATAACTTCGTCTGGCATCCAAAACTTTGCAATTTTATCTTTTAAAAATGCTTTTATATCATCGCCTGATGTTGTTGATCCTGGTTTCATGATGGCCAGTAATAGAGGGCGCTCATCCCATTTTTCATGGGCCGCGGCAATGACGCAGGCCTCTACAATATCAGGATGGTCCACGGCGGCATTTTCTAGGTCGATGGAGCTGATCCACTCGCCACCCGATTTTATAACATCTTTCGAACGATCAACAATGCCTAAGTAATTATTTTCATCAATGTTGGCGACATCGCCTGTATCGAGCCAGCCATTTTCAAAGCTGCTCATATCGTCGCTTTTAAAATATCGATTAATCACCCAAGGGCCTCTTACCAATAGGCGGCCAAAGGTAATACCATCGTGTGGCAGTACTTTACCGTTATCATCCACAATTTTCATTTCGACGCCAAATACAGGGCGGCCTTGTTTTTGTTGCAGTATATAGCGCTCTTCGATGGGCATGTTTTTCATCAAGGAGTTTTCGGTGTTCGATGTACCCAGTGGCGACATCTCTGTCATGCCCCACGCGTGAACGAGAAAAGCATCGTGGACTTGGTCAAATTTCTTAATCATTGAAAGAGGCGCTGCCGAACCGCCTACGATAACATTTTTCACTGAACTCAAGGTTTTACCTATCTCATCCATGTGGTTAAGTAGCATCAACCAAACCGTTGGCACACCTAATAGCAGGTCGGGCTCCTCGGTCTCGATTAATTCCCACAGGGATGCACCGTCCATTCCTGGTCCAGGGAATACCAGCTTTGCTCCGGTCATTGCACCTGCATACGGTACGCCCCATGCGTTTACGTGGAACATGGGTACAACGGGTAATACGCAAGATAAACTGCTAATGCCGACTGCTTCGCGGCTGGTCTCTGATATAGCATGGAGCAGAGTTGAGCGGTGGCTGTAAAGAACGCCTTTTGGGTTGCCTGTGGTGCCAGAGGTATAGCAAAGGGAAGCGGCAGTATTTTCATCAAACTGTGGCCAATCCAGTTCATCACTCGCGTTGCTAATTAACGTCTCGTAGCACATTACATTTTTCAGGCTGGTCTCAGGCATGTTGACCGCATCGGCCATGATAATGAAGCCTTCAACTGAGCCTATTTGATCTTGAATGGCTTCTAATAAGGGTACAAAAGTAAGGTCGACAAAGATCCAGCGATCTTCAGCGTGGTTGATGATGTAAACCAGCTGCTCCGGGAATAAACGAGGGTTGATGGTATGTAATACTGAGCCAATGCCCGATACGCCAAAGTAGAGTTCAAAATGGCGGTAGTTGTTCCACGCCAGAGTAGCGATACGATCTGATGGATTAGCCCCCATGTTAATGAGTGCATTGGCTATTTGTTTAGAGCGTTTGGCAGCGTCTTTCATGGTGTAGCGATGGATTTGATTACCTATACCATCATTTTCACAACGGCGGCTGACGATTTCGCTATTGGGATGAGAAGAAACCGCGTGTGCTATTAACCCAGAAATGAGTAGTGGGCTGTCCATCATATTGCCTAGCATGATTTGTTACCTTATTTTTGGTTTCGTATTTTTTTGAGAATGGTATTAATTATTTTTTTAATTTAGCTATTACTCAACATTACGCATTAAATAGTCATAGCTCTATCATTCTTTAGTGTTATTTTAGTCTCTCGGTCAGATACTATTATTCAATGACCCATTATTAAAAACACGTACGAATAAACCGATGAAAAATACTTATGAATAAACCTATTTCAGAAGCCTGTTTACGCAACCAAGGGCCAATAGCGGCCGCGTTAAAAGAACGGCTACCGAGTATGGCGCGATTATTAGAAATTGGCAGTGGTACGGGTCAACATGCCGTATTTTGTGCGCAGGCTCTGCCGCACATTAAGTGGCAAACCAGTGATTTGTTAGGGAATCATGACGGGATGCTGCAATGGATCGAGGAGGCGGGTTTAGACAATGTATTACCGCCATTAGAGCTGGATGTTGATAAAACTTGGCCAGATTTTAACGGGGAGTCGATTGATCATGTGTTTACTGCGAATACTGTGCATTACATCGCATGGGGCAGTGTGGTGAACATGTTCGCCAAGGTCAGTGCATTGCTGGCGAAGAAGGGGTTGTTCGTTATTTATGGGCCAGTGAATGTTGAAGGACAATTCACCAGTGAGGGTAATGCAGGCTTGGATGAATGGTTAAAAACCTGTGTAAATCCTTTAGCAGGCATCAAAGACATGGCTGATATCAAGCAGTTGGCTAAGGATCAGGGGTTAGCCTTGGTCGATAACCTAGCCATGCCAGCGAATAATCGCCTTTTAGTCTTGCAAAAGCAGTAGTGCTGGAAGAGTTGTATTACAAAACCGTTTAATCATACGAGTTTTTAAGCGAACTTGGCCTGAATCCATTGGGCAATGTCTTGTACTTGTTCATAGCAAACCTGATGCTCCATAGGATAGTCGTGGTATTGGGTTTGATATCCTAGATTACGGAGGTCACTTTGTGCTTTTAATCCTAGACTTTGGTTGACGACAGGGTCGAGGCTGCCGTGGTAAATTTGGATATCAATACTTTGATTATGCTTGTTGGCGACAAAGCTATTAGGTGACGTGAGTATAGGAAAATAGGTGGATAAGCCCGCCAAACCCGCCAACGTGTGAGGGTAAGTCAGTGCTGCATGGTAGGCCACAGCCCCGCCTTGAGAGAATCCAAGCACTAAAATACGCTCACTGTTAACCCCACGCGCTATTTCACGATCAATTAAACGGTGAATGTCTTTAGCCGAGGCCAGTAGTTGGTCTTGGTTGATCTCACGCTCGGCCGATTTTCCCGCCTGCACATGGGTCGGCATATCGAGAATGTCGTACCATGCTGGCATCGCAATACCCCCGTTAATAGTCACGGGGATGTCAGCGGCATGGGGAAATATAAAGCGAATATCATTAAAGCTGGCGCCAATCATGGTTTTTAATTCAGGCACCAGAGTGGCAAAATCATCTCCCGATGCGCCTAACCCATGTAGCCAAATGATGCTGGCGTTG
Organism: Oleispira sp.; assembly: GCA_051275515.1. Taxonomy (GTDB): domain Bacteria; phylum Pseudomonadota; class Gammaproteobacteria; order Pseudomonadales; family Oceanobacteraceae; genus Oleispira. The sequence goes on from JBNMOT010000042.1 coordinate 5,954, forward strand.
GCAGTTTGGCCTGCGGGTGATTCAATTTCAATGGCGGGTAGGTATTTCATGCGGGGAATCTTTATTGTCTAATTGATGTCTATGGTATGTTAGAACAGATAATTATTAAATACTGCTTGTCATATTGAGAGACGAATGCGAAGTCTAATTCCTTCATTTTTAAGTCCTGCCTTTTTCAAATTTAAACCTAAGCCTCTACTGGATGAAAATAACGCCGATTTCATATTCTCGACCGTCGCTTGGGTACTGCAACATTTTGATCATAAAGAGTTTTTTAATCGAACGCGTTTAGTGGCACCCAGTAATGAGTACTTTCCTGGTTTAGTGAGCAGTGTTGATGAGAAAGCGCAGAATATTTTTAAGCATACGCTGCGTCATGCCGGGTTGCGTCATTGGCCGTTTGAACTTAAATCGATGGTTGACTACGAAGTGAATAGCGAATGTCACGTTCAGCCTGTACCGCAGGATGAGTTAGCGCTTATTCACCGCAATTCGTATCCAAATACTACCACGGTTGACGAAGGTGCTGATGCTTATGGTATGCAAGTCCCTGTGATTATCACGCAACAGTCTTTATGTGTATTTTATAATCCTCAGCAAACGCTAAAGCCAGAAGATCTAAGTGCTAGTTATGCTCATGTTATCGCTCAACACCTGATTATTCAGTCGGGTCAACAACCTCCCGGTGGTAATCAATTCTTTGCCGAAGCGAGTGAGGTTTTGGCCAGTATGATGGGGTTTGGGGTATTGCTCAGTAATTCTGCGTATACCTTTCGAGGAGGCTGTGGCTCTTGCTATAACGCCATGGCAAACCGTCAGCCCGCGCTGACTGAGCTGGATAGCGTTTTTGCGTTAGCTTTATTTTGTCGTTTAAAAGGTATTGCTTACCAAGATGCGACGTCGCATCTAAAGAAATATTTACGTTCAAGCTATAAACAGGCAGTGCAGCAGATAGATCACAGACTTGAGCAGGTAAATACGCTTAAACGCATGACTTAATTCATAAAAAGTTAAAGGATATGCTACTGGAGTTTTTTTAGTAGACGATATATTGAGAAAAGCATTGGGTAGTGGAGGTGTTACTGGCTTGGGGCTAGCACTTGCAAAACTTGCAAAGGAAAACAGTTATCTGATGAAAGCAGGAACCACGGTTAACAGCAAAGAAAAAGGTGCTGATGTTATATTCCAGTACACGCTTGCAGTATCACAAGATGCCTATGTACCTGCTTCTCAACAACGGTTGATGACTTGATTAGAGAAGAAGGCAGTCAAACGCCATTAATAACACTTAAGAATCAAAACCAATTTAGTGGATAAGTTATTAGAAAAACTAGAAAACATTTAGCTTTCTAGTTCTTACTTTCCTTGTTTATTCCTATTATTAACGGTTAAGCGGCCGCTGTCTGATATTCCAAATAACTGTTAATACTGGCTAAAACACTATTGATGGTGGCCGTCATAATATCTTGGTGTTGACTGATGCCCATAAACTTGCGGTTATTAATCGTTATTTGAACAAACGCCATCGCTTGAGCATGTGTACCTTTACTCAATGCAATTTGATCAAAGTGTTGTACTTGAAAATCAATCCCCAATGTTTTGTGTAAACCATCGCTCAACGCAGCAATAATACCATTACCTTGGCCATGTATTGTTATGGTTTCGCCATGAGCGGTACCATCACAAATACTGGCTTGAATAGACTCTTGTTCACCTTGCTTGTGCATTTCATAGCCTAAAACTTGATACTGTTGTTCGTTCTCGTGATCCCTTTGCACAAATTGCTGTTGAAAAATTTTAAAAATGGTTTTGTTATCGACTTCGCAGCTATTGCGTACGCTGTATTCTTGTACGGATCGGCTTAATTCAATTTGCATCCAGCGTGGTAAGTTAATGCCAAATTCAGTTTCCATAATATAGGCGACGCCGCCTTTACCTGACTGGCTATTCACACGAATAACGGATTGGTAATCACGACCTAAATCTCTAGGGTCGATGGGCAAATAAGCCACATCCCATTGCTGGTCATCGCGCTGGACGGATAAGCATTTTTTAATCGCATCTTGGTGACTACCGGAGAATGCGGTATAGACCAATTCTCCAAACCATGGATGGCGTGGGTGGGTTTTAATCTGGGTGCATTCTTCAACGGTTGCGACGACTTCATCAGCAATCGACACATCAATTTCAGGATCAATGCCTTGGCTGTACAAGTTCATCGCCATGGTGATCAAGTCCATATTACCGGTGCGTTCACCGTTACCCATCAAGGTGCCTTCAATACGATCAGCTCCGGCTAAAATAGCCATCTCTGCTGCTGCGACCGCGCAACCACGATCATTATGAGTGTGAATCGAAATGATGATATTCTCACGCTGTTTCACACCGTTGCAGAAGGTTTCAACTTGGTCTGCAAAGACATTTGGCCCCGCACATTCTACGGTTGCGGGCAAATTGATAATGGCTTTATTGTCAGGGCCCGGCTGCCATACATCGATAACGGCATTACACACGTCAATGGCAAAATCAGTTTCTGTGCTCGAGAAACTTTCGGGTGAATACTGAAACGTCCAGTCTGTCATCGGGTATTTCTTTGCTTCACTTTGTACTTTTTGTGCACCACGTGTGGCGATGTCGATGATGCCTTGTTTATCCAAGCCAAACACTTTCTCGCGCTGTACCGGTGAGGTCGAGTTATACACATGAACAATGGCTCGTGAGGCGCCGGCTAACGATTGGTAAGTACGTTCGATTAATGCGTCGCGCGCCTGAGTTAATACTTGAATAGTGACATCTTCCGGAATTTGATTGGCTTCGATTAACCAGCGTACGAAATCAAAATCAGGCTGCGAAGCAGACGGAAACCCCACTTCAATCTGTTTAAAGCCCATTTTTACCATTAAGCGCCACATTTTTTGCTTTTGTATCACCGACATAGGTTCCATCAACGCTTGGTTGCCATCACGAAGATCAACCGCACACCACTGTGGTGCTTGCGTAATAGCATTATTAGGCCATTGGCGGTTTTCCATCTTCAATGCGGGCATGCTTTGTTGGCAAGACTGATATTTTTTATGGTTGAAATGGCGTGTCTGAACTTGGCTCATCTGGGCACCTAAACTTCACAATGAAGTGATAAAAAGGATTAACTAACTGATGAGTTAACTATAAAGCTAAAGAAGGGGCGAATGATGGCAAATTTCAGTAATAAATAGAGATTATTAGCAATTATTATTAATATATTTGAATTATATAAGTTATATATTGTTTTCATGGGTGAGAGGGCATCCATTGATGCCCTAAAAGACTGAAGCTGAGCAATTATCCGCTAGTATCATATCGGCCGCTTTTGCGGCGATCATGATGGTAGGAGAGTTGGTATTGCCCGCAATTAAAGTAGGCATGATAGAGGCATCCACTACGCGCAGTCTTGTTATGCCATGCACCTGTAAGCGGTCGTTAACCACCGCTTCGCTATCGTTGCCCATCTTACAGGTGCCAACCGGATGATAAACATGATTGGCCTTTTCACGCACAAATTCTTCAATTTCTTGGTCACTGGGATTTTTTTGTTTAGGGAAAAGACTTTTCCCTCGGCCATCATCAAAGGCCTTTTGGGAAAAAATATGCAGATTGATTTTTACGGCATCAATCATAGCGGCTAAATCATCAGGATGACTCAACATATTAAGTTCTATTTTAGGATCCTGAAGAAAGTCTTTGTTATGAAGACTGACTCGGCCCCGGCTCTTAGGACGCAATAAGCAGTTATGTAATGAATAGCCGTAAGTCAGGAGCGCTGATTTTTTACGTCCGTGATCTTCCATAACCAAGGGAATAAAATTCAATTGCATGTCGGGGTCTTTTAGCCCAGGTTTTGACTTAAGAAACCCTCCTGTTTCGACAATAGAGCTGGTAAGAAAACCAGTACGTTTAGTGATGAAGAGCCAAGTATCTTTTAGCAACCTAGCAAGAGCGACAGGGCGCAAGGCAACGGCATTGGCTTTAGTACTTTTATTAGTCGTAACGATATCGATGTGTTCTTGCAGGTTCTGCCCAACCCCTGGTAAATTGTGTTGCACGTGAATGCTGTGTTGATTTAACGCCGCTTCAGGACCAATCCCCGACAGCATTAATAGTTGAGGAGAACAAAAGGCCCCCGCGGATAGAATGACTTCTTTGGTCGTTGTAAGGGTGTGCAGTTCCCCCTCTTTTTGATACTCCACCCCTTGTGCCTGTTGATCTTTAATCAAGACACGTGCAACTCTGGCTCCGGTGATCACCGTCAAATTCTTGCGATGCGTGATAGGGTGTAAAAAGGCACGAGCCGAGCTACAGCGTTCACCCTTGATTTGTGTCACTTGGTAATAACCAATCCCTTCTTGCTGGGCACCGTTGAAATCTTTGTTATCTTGATAACCTGCTTGGCGGCAGGCTTGCAGTAGGGTTTCACCTAATGGGTGGTTTGACCTGCTTTCTGCGACGTTTAGCTCACCTTCCGTGCCATGAAAATCACAGGCGCCACGTTCTTGGTGCTGTGTCGATTTGAAATAGGGCAAAATATCGTTATAACCCCAACCTTTGTTACCTAAGCTAGCCCAGTGATCATAATCACTCGGGGTTCCTCGGGTATAAAGCATGGCGTTGATGGCACTACTTCCGCCCAGTACCTTGCCGCGAGGGCAATAGATGGAGCGGTTATTTTGTGTGGATTCGGGCTGTGAATTGAACTTCCAGTTGTATTTTTTACTGTCTATCAGGCCAATAACACCCATGGGCATGGAAATGAGAGCGGAGCGATCACTGGGGCCTGTTTCTAACAGACAAACACGGTTTTTGGGGGCTGCAGAAAGGCGGTTAGCAAGAACACAGCCTGCTGAGCCACCGCCTATGATAATGTAATCGAATTCAGAATCTGTTGTCGACATGCCCAGTACTCTTTTTATATTTATTTAGACTGCGCCCAGTTTAAACGGCTTTAAAAAGAAAAACGGGTCTTATTAGGACTAAAACTGTGTCTTTTTAGGCACCGTTTTTTTAACGCCCGGTTTCTTATTATGTTGAAGTCGTGGGCTCCATGGCGACTTCGCCATAGATCGCGTCGTATTGCTCAACGCTGATGATCTTACTGGTATGGTTATCCCAAATAATGAATTTAAATGCGCTGGGGATTTCAGTCAGTTTAATGCGTCTTACACGATCAAAGAGATGCTGATACTGCTCGTGACATTTAACTAAATTGTAATTAGGAATACGGGCTGAAAGATGGTGGATGTGGTGATAAGCAATATTGGCGGTGAACCAATTTAAAAATTTAGGCAGTTGTAAAAAACTGGTGCCGTCTAGAGTGGCCGTAAAATAATCCCAGTCTTCACTGCTGGCGGCATAAGATTCTTCGAAGTTATGCTGCACGGTAAATAATACGATGCCAATCGCACCCGCCAAGGATAGCGCAACAATGTAGATACTGAAAAACTCAATAGCACCGAAGTAGCTCGCCGCTAACACCCAAGCCGATAGCAGGATTAAATTATTCCCCGTCATGTGACGGTATTCTTGCCACGTATTCCAGTAGTTGGTTTTGAATTCGGCATTGATCTCGTTTGCAGGTTTAGAGAGATTGTTAAATTTCTGTGTAATAAAGAAGACTGCAAACTGAATACTGCCTTTCATCCAAGTAAATCTTGGATTGAAGATGAAATATAAGAAACCGGCCAGTGGGGCAAGTCTTAAATTACGCTGATTGGCGTAAGACTTTTTGCCTTTCTCGTTGAGTTCAGCGTATTGGTCTACTGATAGCACCGCGAGTGGACCGCGATATTTCTCCCAGTTACCGTTGGTTGAGTGGTGGAAATCGTGATGTTTTGACCATACATATTGTGGTACTCCGCACAGTAAACCAAAAATAAACCCCGCGATTTTATTCTCGCGCGGATTCACATATAAGCCGTTATGGCCGCAATCGTGCAACATCACAAAGACTCGAATAATAAAAAGAGTCAGTATTAACGTGATACCCGCCGCGAGCCAATAAGAGACTTTTAGACTTTCGATCGCAAGGTAAAATAAAACGAAATAAGGCAAAATCGTAGTGAGCGTTTGAACAAAAGCCTTGGTATTGCTGCGTTTGGCATAGTCAGCAATGAGTCCATTTTTTTGTTCTTTTAGTATTTTTGTTGCATTCATCTTCTAATTAATCTCGGGAGCTATATTGGCAGAAGGTCTTAATGATAAAGTATGACAGCAATTACCGTGAGTGAAAAATAATTATCGGTATCAAACTAGTCCATAGGCAATCTTTACACTGAATCAGCAGGCTGTCCACCCAGTATATTTTAATCATTAATCATTAATCGTCTCTGCGCCTGGCTTGATGGGGCGTTAAGCTTGTTTACTATTCATGAAGTTAGGTTTATTAGATTTTAATTGCGCTATTATTGTAATATTTTAGATTAATTCATGTATTTAAGTACATAATCGCAGAGTTATTATTATAAGGTGTTGGTAATGAGCAATTTTTCGCTAAATATCTCTTTAGATCGTACTGATCGTCGTATTCTTGATGAGCTGCAAAAAGACGGCGCGATTTCTAATCTTGATTTGGCTGATAAGGTGGGGCTTTCTCCTTCCCCTTGCTCTCGCCGCGTTAAGGCTTTGCAGGCGTCGGGTATTATTCAAAAAACCGTCGCTATTCTTAATCCAAAGGCTCTAGGGTTAGATATGGTGGCGATGATCTCGATCAGTATGGATCGTCATACTCCCGAGCGCTTTGAGAATTTTGAAACATTAGTAGCAGGGTTTCCCGAAGTATTAGAGTGCTATTTAATAACGGGCTCGAGTGCGGATTATCTTTTAAAGGTGATCGTTAAAGATATGGATGGGTATCAGCAGTTTTTGCTGGGCAAGTTAACTCGAATAGAAGGGGTAAGTGGGGTCCATTCTAGCTTTGTTATGCGCAAAGTTGTCGACTCGACACGCTTGCCGATGAATTGATGTTAATGAAAGTAATTTCGGCAAAGTGGGTCGTGTAGTGCCGGTACTGAATTATTGATTAGTCTTAAACAGCCGTGCTGATATGCTAAGGTTTGATCGCGTACAGAAGGTAAACACTTCGCAGCGTATTCAGCTCTCAACACAGGCGATGCCCTTATGGCAATGATGACATTAGCAGCAATGATGAAGTTCCGGCAACAATATCGCGAAGGTATTGCTAACGGTTACAGCGGCTGGATTCACATGGTAACGGTATTGGCGGTTGGGTTAGGGGTGATTATTTACTCTTTACTGCAGTTGCAGTCTGCTTCATGGATGGAATGGTTGGTTTTTCCGGCCGTGATAGTCTTGGTTAACTTTGCTGAATATTATGCACATCGTTGGTTAGGTCATAAAAAAACCCAATACGGAAAGCTTTTTTACAGTCGTCATACTGGAGATCACCATAGTTTCTTTTTAGAGCACGCGATGAACTATGAAGCGGTTAGGGATTGGCGTGTTGTGCTATTTCCGGTGTATTTGATTTTTGCTTTCCTAATCGGATTGATCTTACCGGTTAGTTATTTGTTAAGTGAAATGTTCACTATGAATATCGCCTTAATGTACGCCTCTGCTGGGATCAGTGGTTATCTATTTTATGAGATTATGCACTTTAGTTATCATATTCCACGAGGCCATTGGGCTGAAAAAATATTTCTATTCATTCCGGGCTGGTTAGCTTTGCGCCATTTACATGAGCTTCATCATAAACGTGACAAGATGGCAGAGGTCAATTTTAATATTACTTTGCCAATCTTTGATTTTTTACTCGGTACCTTATTTTGGCAACCCATTGCAGAGTTTAAAAATGAGAGCGAATGAATTAAAATGCACGCTAATAACATTCCTTTATTTTTGAAAGTACTTTAGCTATGAATTTAAATGACGCTTTGGCTGTAATTGCCAGTTTTAGCCAAAAGAGCACTGAAGTATTTACGGCGGGCGACAATACTCTTATTGATGGCAAAACCCCATCGGCATCGCTTACTGAGGGTAGTCGTAAATTCTTGCCGGTTGAGTTGAGTCACTATGTTGATATCATCTGCCCGCTAGAAGGTCTTTCTTTAGAAGGTGTTGGTCACCCAATAGAGTTACTTAAGCGTGAGGTTCTCGCTTGGCAACCTAAAATGTATTCTGAACTGACCGGTGAGCTGGCCAAATGGCAAGACGATTGGTTTTTAATTGCCCATGATGGTGGTGATCCGATTATCGTGATCACCACAGAGCAGGGTGAAAATAGCCCAGTTTATAGTTCTATGCAGGGTATGGGAGTGTGGGAGTTTGCACCCATAGCCGATTCGATTGCTCAGTTTTTGGTGTGTGCTTGTGCAATACAATACGCGTTGAATTTTCCCGGTTTAGCTGAGCCCTTGGATGAGGACTTTAACTTGGCCACAGCGGCCGCTAACTGGTTATTTCCTTTTCTACGCCAGCATGCGGGTGCCCACTATGATGAATGGGCATCTGTGTTTGAAAACTACCAAGTATAACGTTATTGAGAGCAGCACTTTTTATATTTCTTACCACTGCCGCACGAACATGGATCGTTGCGGTTAGGGGTTTTTTCTAAAACCACTGTGGTCGGCTTGTTGAGTACCGCTTCTAATTCAGTGATATTCTCTACCGCTTCACTATCGACGGTAATCTTTGCATACAGGTTATGCTCTTTCAGCAATAACTCTATTTCACCCTGACGCTCTAATGAGGCGACCGTGACATTAACGGGGTGTTTTTTAGAGCCATGCTTGATGGCTTGGTCTGTATTGTAGTTGTAAGTACTGTAATCTGAAGGAAGCTCTATGCGACCTTTGAAAAAGAATTTAGACATTGCGCTGGCCTGGTATCATGACGGCTGGTATAAAATTACAGCCTGACTTTTAGCAGCCTGTATTTGAGGGGCGCATAATACAGGGTTTATTGCGTTTTAGCTGCAAGAGATAGAGTAATGACAGTATTAGATAATTTTAGTGTGATATGAAGTTAATTGAGAGTTACTTGAGTGTTTATAGAGAATTAATAGGGAGTTGAGTGAAGGATGAAATATGCTTATCGAATAATTGTGGCCAGCCCATTGGGTGATCTTCTCGTTCAAGGCAGTAAAACTCACATTCAATTTCTTAAATTCAGCGATGCGATCAGTGATTGTATTAGTGATGGAAAAGCGGACTGGTTTGATGCCTGCACGGTGCAATTACAGCAGTATTTTTCTGGCGAGCGCAATGTCTTTGAGTTACCGATAGACGCACAAGGCACTGAGTTTCAACAGAGAGTGTGGCAGGCGTTGCGTAAGGTCGATTTGGGTAAAATTGCTAGTTATCAACAGATTGCCATTGCCATTGGCAATGTGAACTCGGTGAGAGCCGTTGCCAGTGCTAATGCTCGCAACCCTATTTGGTTGATTATTCCTTGCCACAGAATCGTCGGTAGTGATCGTGCACTTCGAGGTTATGCAGGCGGTATCGCGCTAAAAGCACAGCTATTAATGCGAGAAGGGTTCGCGGTAGAATGTGAGACCCTAGCGCTGGTGAATGCAAAAACCAAACTCGTTCTCACCTAAGTAATCTTTATAAATCATCTAAGACATTCGTGAAATTATGCAGACTAAATCATTTCGAATAGACCGATACCTTAGTAAGAAGCTTACTATCAATCGGCGTGATGTTAAGTTGATGTTGGCGCAAGGGCGTATTGTGATTAACGGTGACGTGGTTCGCGAGATCGTCACCATGGTTGAAGAATTTGATCATGTGGTATTAGATGGTGAGCTGCTGCAAAATAAAAAAGCGGTTTATATTATGATGAATAAACCCATCGGCGTGGTGAGTGCGACTAAAGATGATCTACATAAAACGGTGATTGATTTATTGCCAAAAGATGGCTTGATTAATGACGCCAATCCCAATATGAACGTCGATCATGATTTACACATTGTTGGCCGGCTGGATTTAAATACTACGGGTTTATTGTTACTGACTAATGACAGTCGCTGGTCTCGAAAAATCATGTCTCCAGCAGCAAAAGTAAAGAAAGTTTATAAGGTGACCTTGGAAAATAATGTGACCGAAGAAACAATTGCTGCATTTGCTAAGGGTTTATATTTTCCCTTTGAAAATATCACCACCTTGCCTGCACAATTAATAACTTTAACCAATAATACGGCCGAAGTTGTATTGATGGAAGGTAAATATCATCAAGTAAAACGTATGTTCGGTCGTTTTAGGAATCCGGTTTTAGCGTTGCACAGAAGCTCAGTGGGTAATTTAATCTTGGATGAGAGTTTAGCGGCGGGAGAGAGCAGAGCACTCAGGTCAGATGAAGTGAACGCCATTTTTAATGACTAGAAATGGCATCCTATAGCCCCAATATATTACTCAAAATAAAATGATTGCTGATTTTTTATCCTCTGAGTCTGAACTGAATTTAACAAAATATTAATAGTGGATGTTAGCCGAGTATCAAAAATCTCCCCATAGATACTGGAACACACTTAAGGCTGCAAGTGCCGCCGTTTCTGTGCGTAATATTCGTGGGCCAAGGGTTAAACCGGTAAAGCCTTGCTGAATGCAGAATTCTACTTCTTCATCAGTGATGCCACCTTCAGGGCCAACTAATAAGGCAACAGAGGCTGGGGTTTTGATTTCTGATAAGGGTTTTTGATTACGAGTATGCAGTACTAATTTGGTGTCAGCTGTTACGGATTTAGCCCATTCTAGATATGTTATTGCCGGGTGAATGCTTGGGATCGTATTGCGGCCACTTTGCTCACAAGCCGAGATAGCGACCCTTTTCCAATGTTCCATTTTCTTTTCTAGGCGCTCACCTTTAAGGCGAACATCACAACGTTCACTCCATAACGGCGTGATGTCAGTAATCCCTAATTCAGTCGCTTTTTGTATGGTGAAATCCATACGGTCGCCTTTGGATACTACTTGACCCAAATGCAGAGGGAAGCTCACTTTTGAATCGGTTGATAATACGTTGCTAATGTCGACTTGAGCATTCTTTTTATTAGCAACGGTTATGTGCGCTAAGTATTCACAGCCATCGCCATTAAATAAACGCAGCTCAGCTCCTTCATTTAACCTTAAGACTTTTACCAAGTGGGTACTGGCCTGAGAGTCAAGATCGAGCTTGCACTTTAAGGCTAAATCTTCTGGGGTATAAATGCGGGGTCGAATAGCCATAAAAATTCTTTATTAGTCAGTGTCTTTATTCATTAGGCTAGTATCAGTGTTTGTTCCGTGAGCATAAACAAACACCGATGATAACGTGCTGATTATAAAGTGATAAGGCGATCGAGCATAATTAAAATAAAGATTAATAGTAAATAGAGAATAGAATAACGAAAAGTCTGCTGTGCACGCTTAGTCGTTTGTTCAATTAATAAGCGAATAGATAAGTAAATGAATACACCGTTGCAGAGCATGGTGCCCACTAGATAGATCTCGTTACTAAAATGTAAAAGATACGGCAGCAAGGTCACTAACGTCAGTAATAAGGTGTAGAGCAACATTTGTAAGCTGGTAAATTCTTTACCGTGGGTGACGCTGAGCATAGGCACTTTCGCTTTGGCGTATTCCTGTTGGCGGTAATACGCCAGAGCCCAAAAATGCGGTGGGGTCCACGTGAAAATAATCAATACCAGCACCCAGGCCAAAGGGTGCGTTTCACCCGTCATCGCAACCCAGCCTAATAGTGGTGGCATCGCCCCTGCAAGTCCGCCAATGGTTATATTCTGTGGGGTTAGTGGTTTTAGCCAATGGCTATAAATTAATGCGTAACCCACCATGGAGGCAAAAGATAAAATAGCGGTTAAAGGATTAACCCAAAAGAATAATAGAGCGAACCCTAGAATAAGAATCAGAGTGGCGAATCCATAGACTTGGCGCAGCGACAATTTATCATTCACTAAGGGACGATTGCGGGTACGTGCCATCAGCTTGTCTCTTTGCTGGTCAATGCCGTGATTAAATGCGGCGCCCGATGCTGCAACCAAAGCGATACCGATTAACCCTAGCAAGAGTAATGGCAGATCAGGTCTCATGTCGGTGGCTAAACACGCCCCCACAAACGCGGTGACTAACATCAGTAAAATGACATTGATCTTACAAAGCGCAAGATAATCTTTAATGCTGCGTTTATGGGCCGCTATCTTATCGGATACACTGAGTGTTTTTGTTTCCGTTTTTGATATAGGTAAGGTATTAATCATTACGCACCTCTGCTTTTAAAATAGAGAAATAGACGGTCCATAGACACAGCCAGAAAAGGGCTGCTCCAGTATTGTGCAATAACGCTAACGATAAGGGTAATAAGAGAAATACATTACCAATACCGATTAATACTTGAAGAGTCAGTGGGACTAAGATGAAGCCAATAAGTTTTCTGTGTTGACTGTTATACATTCGATAGCACAACAAAAAAGCCGACAAAATAAGTAAGCAGGCGGTTAGTCGATGCAGAATTTGTATGGCCATGCGATCAGCCATTGGCAAAAGCCCTCCAAGGTATTGTTGGGCATCAACCATTGGTGCATGGAAAGGTCCGTGTACGGTTTCGGGCCACCACTGACCTTGACATTGTGGAAGGTCTGGGCAGGCTAAGCCTGCATAATGTGAGCTGGTCCAGCCACCGAGTCCCATTTGTAATACGGTAATTAATATCACCGCCAATAAAGGGAAGCGGATACGAGGCGTTATGTTTTTTAGTTGATAAGACTTTAAAGATTTATTCGGTTCTTTAATCAGTTGGTATTGCCAAAATATGATGGCTAGCATCATCATTCCCGCCAACAAATGCAAGGTGACAACCGGAGGCCATATTCTTAACGTGACCGTTAACATGCCAAAAATACCTTGTAATATGACCCAGCCGAGGGCGATATAAGAAATACTGCGCAGGGTTTTGTATTCGGCTTTTAGGCTAACCCAAATAGCAAAGAGTAATAAACTGAAACCGAGTGCGGATGCGGCAAAGCGGTGAATCATTTCTGACCAAGCTTTCACTTGCTCAACGGGAAATAAAGGATGTGCTGCGTTGGCTTGTTGAATTTGTTCGCTGCCTTGAGGAGGCATTATTTGGCCATAACAACCTGGCCAATCAGGGCAGCCTAAGCCAGCATCTAATAAACGTGCTAAGGCGCCTAGAGTAATCACAATAAGGGTAATTAGCAGATTTAATCGTACCCAGCTTAAGAGTTTGTTATCCATATTAACGCCAGTTCCTTATAATACAGACGATTAGTTATTACTGCGTAATAAATGGGTAAGATCTTTGAATAGCGGTTTTCCTACTTGCTCATCACGATACGCTAATAGTAATTGTCCATTAGGGGTCGCGATATAAACGGTGCTGTCACTGGCTAATTGCGGTGTATCGATGCTTGATTCTGAAATCACTTTAACCAAGTCAGAGCGCTTCCCTAACGCTATTTTTATCTTATTCAGTTTATTAGACATAGCGTCATAGTTTTTATGCGCGGGGGATATAACAAGTTGCCATTGATTGGCCATGTTTGAGGCAGTATTTGTATCCGCTGAATCTGAGCGAGAAATATTAACCTCTGTTGTTAGAAATTCCCCGTATTGCTTTTGATCAAGTTGATGTGAAAAATGGTCTGTGGTTAAAATGGCTGCGACTAAAAACGGTGAGCAAGTCACCGCTATTATGAGTAATAAAACTTTATTATTTTTCATGTATATTCCCCTCTTAATGATTATTAATTTTTATTATTAATCCAATTTTTATTCTATTATGCTGCGCTCTTTTACTCTTATTGCACTGAATATTCCAATCATTAACGCCGCTATCGCAATCAATAACCATTGCATCGCATAGCCAAGGTGTTTGTGTTTGTTAAGGTAGGGCGACGACTTGTAAATGTCAACAAGCTTGCCTTGGCCAGAAACCAACTGCCAGTAGCGGGGATCAATTTTATGGTTAGTGGCCAGCTCAAAGCGTTCTATATCGATGCTCTGAATACGTTTAGGCCACATTTTATTAACGGGGCTTGGCCAATGATCACGGCTCCAAACGACGGGTTTAATAATTGGAAGAGGACTAACGGTAATGCTCTGATTGCCAGTGGGGATTGCAGGACTGGGAATGTCAGAGCGTAAAATAGGCGCTTGTAGCCATCCAAGGTTAATCAATAAATAATCTCCAGTGCTTGCTTCGTTGAACAGCCCCAGATGATAATAACCAACTCTGCCTTTATGAGTACGATTGTCTAACAAGAAATTCTTGTCAATCCATTGACCAGTTAATATGATTTTATTATCTTTTTTTAATTCCTGAGCGTTAGTCTGTATTTCTTGTTCATGACTTGCCTCTGCTCTTTGCCACTGCCATATCGCTAGCAAGCTGCATAACAAAAACATACTCAAAAAAGTTACACTTTGAACTAATTTCAATTTTAAGTAATAGTGTCTACCGTAAAGAGAAAAATATTTAGTTTTCATGGAGTAACCCGATGAATACATTAATAGCCAGCTTGGTCGTTCTGTTAATATTATTAGTGTTTATTAGCTTGGCATTGGCCTTAAAGCACTTAATATTTAAGTCGTCAGTGATGACTGAGAAAACGGAGACGCAAACGGATGAGAAAAAAGTGGTTAATTTTCTAACGTTGCGCATCATTTTTTCAGCCATATTATTAATTCTCTGCTATTTTTATTTGTCGTCTTTATACTAAAGCACATACACAAATAAGAATAGAAACAACCAAATAACATCGACAAAATGCCAGTACCACGCTGCCGCTTCAAAAGCGAACAAGTGATCTGAGTCTGGGTTTTCAACATGGCTGATGGCATCTGTTTTATCAAAATGACCTTTAAGCATTCTAATTAGCATGACCAAAATCATAATGCTACCGATGGTTACGTGTGCACCATGAAACCCCGTAAGCATAAAGAACGTAGAACCATAAATGCCCGCATTTAACGTTAACCCTAAATCGTTATAAGCATGAATATATTCGTAGACTTGCACAAACAAAAAACTAATCCCAAATACTAAGGTTAATGCTAACCAGAATTTGGCCGCCGTCATTTGATTCGCTTTTAATTTATGATGGCTAATGGTTATGAATATACTGGAGATCACCAGTATCACCGTATTGATAAAGGGTAGTTTCCAAGCATCAATGACGCCGCTAGGGGCCGGGTACTTTGCAGGGTCTGGTGTATTCAATAATGGCCATGCTGCTGTGAATTCTGGCCATAATAAAGCAGAGCTGCCTTTTGCACCGTCCCCATCTAGCCAAGGAATCGCCAAGGTTCTGACATAAAAGAGCGCCCCAAAAAACGCGGCAAAAAACATAAACTCAGAGAAGATAAACCACAGCATTCCAATGCGAAAGCTGCGATTAAGTTGGTCGCTGTATAAGCCTTGCTGGCTTTCTTCGACCACGGTTTGGAACCAGCCAAATAGCATATACGCCATTAGGCATGACGACAGAATAAAGAGAACGGCTGAGGCATCGTTCCCTGTAATCATCAGCGCCGTCGATATTACCATTAAGAAAACGGCAACAGCACCAATTATGGGCCATTTACTTTGCGCTGGGACATAATAGTTCTCAACGGACATGGGCAGTACTCCTGTAAGGGGTCGCGTAAATTCGATAGGCTAGAGTGAGTTTCTTATAGTTTTTTGGTGTGTCATTTCGTAGTTGAAAGACCAGTGGCATTTCAACTTTTTCTCCGGCTTGAAGTACTTGTTTTTCAAAACAAAAGCATTCAGTTTTAATTAAATATTCAGAGGCAAGCCCTGGACTAATACTTGGAATAGACATGAATTCCATCGCAGCATTCGTCGGGTTGTGCAGAGTGAAGTACGTTTTATATTGTTGCCCTGTCTGAATTTCAAGTTGCGATTGTGCCGGCTGAAATTTCCAGACATCTTGTTCATCACTGGCGGCAGTTAACTGCAGAATCACTTTGTGAGATGTGATCTCTTGCTGAGAAGCTAATGCCGAATCTGATCGTATTAAACTTTGTGTATCAATTACCGAGGGCGAAAGGTCAAATTTACCGTTAAGCCCCGTAATATCACAGAAGACATCGTAAAGTGGGATCAATAAAAAGCCAAAGCCAAACATTAAGCAAGGGAAGAGCACTAGCTTAACTAATAAGCGAGTCTCAGGGCCTTTTCTTTGTTCTTGTGGCTTAGCATTCATATCGACTCAACCTAGGTTAATGATGGCCAGTGGGCGAAGGAAGGTTGTCTAAATTTGGCGGTGTTTGAAACGTATGATAAGGCGCGGGTGAGTCAACCGTCCATTCTAAGCCTTCTGCACCTTCCCACACTTGAGCAGTCGCAGGGCAGCCGCGCTGGCGCATACATTGAACAATGTTGTAGACAAATATCAGCTGACTTAAGCCAAACAAGAACGCCCCAATCGACGCGACCATATTAAAATCGGCAAATTGTAAGGCGTAATCTGGAATTCGACGAGGCATCCCGGCTAAACCAATAAAGTGCATTGGGAAGAAGGTAAGGTTTACGCCGACAAAAGATAGCCAGAAGTGAAACTTACCCATGGACTCGTTGTACATAACTCCTGTCCACTTGGGTATCCAGAAATAAACCCCGGCGATAATCGAAAACAAGGCACCCGGCACAAGCACATAATGAAAGTGAGCCACCACAAAGTAGGTATCGTGATATTGGAAATCGGCGGGTGCGATCGCCAGCATCAATCCTGATAACCCACCAATGGTAAATAACACCACAAAAGCGATGGAAAAAAGCATGGGCGTTTCAAAGGTCATGCTACCGCGAAACATAGTCGCAACCCAGTTAAAGACCTTCACCCCCGTCGGTACCGCGATGAGCATGGTCGAATACATAAAGAATAATTCGCCCACTAACGGCATGCCAACAGTAAACATGTGATGCGCCCAAACGATGAACGATAAAAAGGCAATGGAACTGGTTGCAATTACCATCGAGTGATACCCAAATAGGGGTTTGCGCGCAAAGGTGGGAATAATGTGAGAGACAATGCCAAAGGCGGGCAAAATCATAATATACACTTCGGGGTGACCAAAGAACCAAAAGATGTGTTGGAACATGACAGGGTCACCGCCGCCGGCCGCATCGAAAAATGAGGTGGCAAAATGGATGTCCATTAACATCATGGTCACTACGCCCGCCAGCACTGGCATAACGGCGAGTAATAAAAATGCGGTAATTAACCAAGTCCATACAAACATCGGCATTTTCATATAATTCATGCCTGGCGCACGCATGTTCATAATGGTAGCAATAACGTTGACTGCGCCCATTACGGAAGAAATACCCATGATGTGGACTGAAAATATAAAGAAGGTTACTGACGGGGGAGCATAGGTCGTAGAGAGAGGGGCATAAAATGTCCAGCCAAAGTTAGGCGCGCCACCTTCCATAAAGAGAGTGGATAACACCATGCCAAACGCAAACGGTAATAACCAAAAGCTCCAGTTGTTAATTCTGGGTAGCGCCATATCGGGGGCGCCAACCATCATCGGAATCAGCCAGTTTGCCATCCCCACAAACGCCGGCATGATAGCACCAAAAACCATGATGATACCGTGTAATGTCGTCATTTGGTTGAAGAATTCAGGTTGCATTAACTGCAAGCCTGGTTGAAATAATTCACTGCGTATTAGCAGCGCCATCGCGCCGCCAATCAATAACATCACCAAACTAAAAATAAGATACATGCTGCCAATATCTTTATGGTTGGTGGTATATAACCAGCGTTTAATGCCCGTTGCAGGTGCTGAAGAATGCTCGCTCATGGTTATTGTCCCTGTGCTTGTTTGAAGCTGACAATTTCAGCAGGTTGAATGCTATCGCCTTTATTATTATCCCAAGCGTTACGTTCGTAAGTAACGATAGCGGCGATTTCGGTAGGTGTAAGTTGTTCACCAAAGGCTGCCATAGCGGTACCGGTTTTACCGTTTACCACAATATCGACATGGCTTGTTATATCTCCTAAGGCAATGGCGCTGCCTTTGAGAGCAGGAAATACCGGAGGAATACCCAAACCTGAAACTTGATGGCAAGCGGCGCAGTTCTTGTCGTAACTGGTTTTACCTTGTGTCATTAGCTCATCAAAGCTGAGCTCAGAGACTTGATTGGCACTTATTTGGGCCTGCTGCTGTGTGATTAGCCATGCTTGGTAATCTTCTTCACTGACGGCCTCCACCACAATAGGCATATATCCATGGCCCTGACCGCAGAGTTCAGTGCATTGGCCACGATAAATCCCTGGTGTTTCAACTTTAGCCCAAGATTCGTTAATAAAGCCTGGGATAGCATCTTTTTTAACGGCCAGTTCAGGTACCCACCACGAATGAATCACGTCTTGTGCGGTAAACAAAAAACGGACTTTTTTGTTTACGGGAATGACCAGGTGGTTATCAACTTCTAATAGGTAGTTTTCAGACTTAGGCTCTAAGCCGTGCATTTGATCTTGAGTCGTGGTCAGGGTAGAAAAGAAGTCAACGTCAGTATTTAAATATTCATAACGCCATTTCCATTGATAGCCCGTAACCTTGATATCAATATCAGAGGTCTCAGTGTCGTACATCTCGACTAAGGTTTTCGTGGCGGGAATGGCCATAGCAACCAAAATCAGCAAGGGGACAGTGGTCCAGATGATCTCGACAAGAGTGCTTTCGTGAAAAGGCTGGGCTTCTGCGCCTAAGGATTTTCGGTGGCGAACAATAGAATAAAGCATGATGCCAAATACGACGACGGCAATGGCGACACAAATATAGAAGATAGTCATGTGTAAGCCATGAATATCACGACCTATAGCGGTGGCGCTTTCTGTCATATTGAGTTCCCATGCACTATGACTGTATGAGGTTATTGTTAGCAATATTACTAGTTTTAAAAAAAAATTATTCAGTGTGATATGACGAGAAACAAATTCCATGCCCTGCACCTTATTGAAATGAAGGTATTAGTAGTCCATAAC
>JBNMOT010000043.1:0-24431 GCA_051275515.1 Oleispira sp.
CAATTTTCCACTCTAATTTCCCAAAGAATGTAGGGAATTATTTTTATCCCTTACAAAATCCCGCTATAATCTGCACCAGAAATTTAAAATACACGGATTAACCGTGATAGCTGAGAGGACTTTTCTGTGAAAATGTTACAAGCAATGGTGTTATTCGTAGCCACTTTAGTAATGGCTCAAGCAAATGCTTCCAGTGATGCGATGACGGATGCGCAAATTAAAAAGATTCATGACCGTATTAAGCAAGTGGCTGAAGTCTGTGTGCAAGGCGATGCTTGTAGCGGTGCGGGTGCTGCTATTGAAGTCGCGGTGGGTCCTCGTACTGGCGCGGCTATTTATGCTTCGGCTTGTGCAGGTTGTCACGAAGTCGGTGTTGCTGGCGCGCCAATAAATGGTGATGTTGCGGCCTGGGATGATCGCTTAGCAAAAGGCATGGATAAAACGTTGGCTAACGCGATCAACGGTATCAATGTGATGCCTGCGAGAGGTTTGTGCATGGATTGTTCTGATGAAGAGTTAACATTGGCGATTAACTTCATGGCGGGTCGTCTTTAAGCATACCGTTTTATACACGGTTATTGTTACGCGTCGCGCTGCTGACATTAGGGCGTAAAAAAAGGGTCTCAAACTTACGTTTGAGGCCCTTTTTTGTTGCTGGCACTGGGTTAGTGAATTAGAAATCCGCCATCAAGTTCTTCAAGCTTGCCATGGTTTCTTGGCCACGCGCTTTCTGTTCTTCTGGGGAGACTTCGGTTCGTCCTTCCCATTCAATATCATCTTGCGGTAATTCATCTAAGAAACGGCTGTGCGTGGTATCTATCGTTTCACCGAACTGCTTACGTTTGCCCGCATAAGTGATGGTGAGTGTGCGCTGAGCACGGGTAATGCCCACATACATTAAGCGGCGTTCTTCTTCAACGGTATCGGCTTCAATACTGTTTCTGTGTGGCATCAGTTCTTCTTCAAGTCCGACCATGTATACGTGAGGAAATTCGAGACCTTTCGACGCGTGTAGCGTCATCAGTTGCACTTGATCATCTTCATCTTCATCCGCTTGACGTTCTAGCATGTCACGCAAAATCAGTTTGCTGACGGCATCTTCAATGGTCACTTCATCGCCCAGTTCATCGGCTTTTTCGATCATCTTTGAGATAGAATCAACCAGATACCAAACGTTGCTCATGCGACGTTCCGCTTGATGAGGTGAACCACTGGTCAGGTTGAGGTGAGCTTCATAATCGAGATCTTCGATCATTTCTTTCACGGCGGCCACCGCATCGTCGGCATAGGCCATGCGCGTGATATTGGAGAGCCAGTGACCAAAGCGTTTTAGCTTATCCAAGGCTTTGGGGGTTAAAAACTGTTCCAGGCCCAACTCAGTCGTGGCCGCCATCATCGAAATGCCTCGGCGAATACTGTATTCACTGAGTTTCTCAATAGTGCTGGGGCCAATCTCACGACGCGGAGTATTAATAATCCGCAAGAAGGCGGAGTCGTCGGTCGGGTTAATCAGCAAGCGTAAATAACCCATGATGTCTTTAATTTCACTGCGGCCAAAGAAGGATTGGCCACCGCTGATTTTATAAGGCACTTGGTGCGCCTGCAGCTTCATTTCTAAGATGCGCGATTGATGATTGCCCCGATACAGCACCGCGAAATCAGAGAACTTGCCGCCATAACGCATGCGGCGTTCAACGATGCCCGTCACGACCCGTTCGGCTTCAATTTCATCGTTCTTACATTTAAGAATTTTAATCGCATCGCCATAGCCTTTTTCCGACCATAGCTTTTTAATGAGTTCGTGCGGGTTGTTATCAATCACCTTGTTGGCGGCGTTCAGAATCAAGCCGGTAGAGCGATAGTTTTGCTCTAACTTAACCAGCTTCAAGTGCGGGTAATCGACTTTCAATAAATTCAGGTTTTCGGGACGTGCGCCACGCCAAGCATAAATCGATTGGTCATCGTCGCCTACCACCGTTAAGCCATTGCGGTTGCCGAGCAGCATTTTTACCAACTCATACTGGCTGGTATTGGTATCTTGATACTCATCGACGAGCAAATAGCGGATTTTACTCTGCCAGCGCTGCAGTACTTCCGGATGGTTTTTAAACAGCATGGTCGGGACCCAAATCAGGTCATCAAAATCCACCGCGTTATACGCGCGTAACGTGCGTTGATACACCGAATAACATTGCGCGATCATCATCTCTTGCGGATTTTCGGCTTTTGCAATGGCTTGCTCAGGGTCTAGCATGTCATTTTTTAGATTTGATATAGCGCTTTGCACCATATCTAACGCGTCATCATCTTGGTCATGATCGCGCATCATAATGTCTTTCAGAATGTTCTTAGCATCATCTTGGTCAAGAATAGAAAAACCGCTGCGGTAGCCTGCGGTTTTATGCTCGGAACGTATAATATTCAAGCCTAGGTTGTGGAAGGTCGATACGGTGAGGCCTCGGCCTTTACCACCTTGCAGCAATTGGCTGACACGCTCTTTCATCTCGCGCGAGGCTTTATTGGTGAAGGTCACGGCGGCAATGTGATGAGGCTTAATACCGCAGCTTTCGATCAGATAAGCGATTTTACGGGTGATCACACTGGTTTTACCCGAGCCGGCACCCGCAAGCACTAATAATGGCCCGTCGATGTATTTAGCGGCTTCTTTTTGCCTAGGATTTAGATGACTTAAGTCGACCACGAACATTCCTCTCTGATTCAGCCCGCTATTCTAACAACGATGGCGAAATTTGATAGCGAGTAGTATCAAAGGGCATGTTCAACGTTCAAATTAGAGGTTAATTACACGGGTTAAGTATTAACAACCTCTTTCATATAAGCCTTCCAGCCACCGTATGCGGTAATTTCTGTTGCCCCTGCTAAGCCGAAAGGCTCGCAAATAAACCCACTGACGACAGAGCCATCGGCGACTCGGACTTTGCCAATACCCAGTGGTGAAGGAATACCATTAACGAAGCTACCAAATTGATCCGCAGGGATTGACCAAATTTCAACCTCAATGGCTTGGCCTTGGCCTTGATCTTCGTCAAGGATTAAACCTGGGCGAAAAGGTGGGCCACCCGCCAACGCGTACATGCGATAAACAGCGGCGGTTTGGGTGTTGGATTTCAGCACAGCGCCACGTTCTGTTAGTTGCCAGTTCAGAGGCAAGCCGTCTAAGTGCGCACCACAGACCAAAATATCAATGCGATCGGTCGCACCAATAGCAGGGGCGCTGGAAGCGGGTAGGGGCAGTTTTGAAGCGCCCATTGGTAAGTTGGCTGAGGCATGAATGCGATTGGCAATCGACAGCAAGGCACGATCACTAAACGTTGGCCCCACTAAGGTGATACCAAAAGGTAAGCCGTTAGCGGTTATTTGCGTCGGTACTGCAATCGAGGCCATATCGAGCAAGTTCATGAAGTTGGTGTAATAACCGAGCTGGCTATTGCGTAGAATCGGTTCTGCTAGCATGTCTTCAATCGTGAAACAGGTGCCTGCGGTGGGCGTTAATAGGCAATCGAGCGCTGCCAGTTGCTGATCACAGATTTTCTTCAAAGCATTGAGGCGATATTCAGCACGGAATAAATCGGTGGCTTTTGGGTCCTTACCTTTTGCTATGATGTCGCGCACTACCGGGAAAATGGCTTCTGGATTGTCATCAATCAAGGGTTGGGTCGCCAGATAACGCTCGGCAACCCAAGGACCTTCGTATAATAATTTGGCGGCTTCGGCAAACGGTGCGTAATCTATTTCAACAAACTCAAAACCTTCTTGTTCGAGTTGCTTTAACGTTGTCTGATACGCCAACGCGTAAGCATCATCATTGAAAAAATTCAGCTGGGCGGCGGGAATAATACCGACCTGCAAAGGGCCTGCGCGGACGCCGTAGTGACGAGATTGATTGAGATAAGGATTGGCGCGGCTGTAAGCATCGCGGTGATCAAAACCTTCGGCAATACTCAAAACGCTATTAGCATCATCGCTGGCGTTAGCAAAAATTGTGATGCAATCAAGGCTACGACAGGCAGGCACTAAACCGCTATTGGATAATAATCCGCGCGACGGTTTTAAGCCGATTAAATTATTGAAACACGCAGGCACTCGACCCGAACCCGCCGTATCCGTACCCAGGCTAAAGCTCGCTAAACCTAATGCCACGGAAACCGCAGAACCCGAGCTGGAACCGCCACTGATGTAGTCCGCATTAAAAGAATTTTTACAGGCCCCCCAAGGCGAGCGGGTGCCATTTAAGCCTGTCGCAAACTGATCAAGGTTGGTTTTACCAACAGGAATTGCGCCGGCATCAATCAGTTGCTGCACCACATGTGCCGATTGGTTTGGCGTATAAGCAAACTCTTTACAGCCTGCGGTTGTGGTAATGCCCGCAAGGTCGATATTGTCTTTAATTGCAAAAGGAATGCCCCAAAGTGGGCAAGACGCGCGATCTTTATCGGCCAATGCCGATAGGTAACCTGCTTGCTCGCTTTCACTTAATAAATGAATCCAAATATTGTGATCTTGATATTCATGGGCATGCGCCCGGATATTGGCCATCACGGTGTGTGGTGTTAAACGGTTTTCAGCATAGGCCGACTGTAAGGCCGCAATGGACAAGTTATGACTGTTGGCATGGCTGTTAGATGTGTTCATTCAACGTTCTCCGCTGCTTTAATTACTACCAACGCTTGGCCTGCATTAACGCGCTGACCACTCTCAAGTAAGACATGGGTGATGGTGCCACTGCGGGTGGCATAAACCGGAATTTCCATTTTCATTGATTCCAAAATCATTAAACACTCACCTTCTTTAACAGACTCGCCAACCGTCTTTTCGCTTTGCCAAATACTGCCTGAAACAGGGCTGTCGATGACCACGCTATCTTCTGGCCAACTGACGTCGGTTGTTGAACTTGCTTGTTCTTCGACTTCGTAATTGAATTGTCCGTTAGTATGCCAATTGGCTAACTCTTCTTTAAAGGCAGTCTCGCGTACCGTGCGAAAGTCGGCTATGTCGCCATCGTGATCGGTTAAAAATTGCTGATAGTGGGATAAGCTGAATTCACTTTCTTCTATCTTTAAGGGGTAGCGGCCCTGAGGGAAATTCTTACGAATATCCATTAGCTCATCATGAGAAACCGGATAAAAACGGATCTGGTCAAAGAAGCGTAATAACCACGGTTGTTGAAACTCTCGTGTTTGGCGGTAGCGATTCCACATCTGTAACGTACGGCCGACAAACTGATAGCCGCCCGGGCCTTCCATGCCATAGACGCACAGATAAGAACCGCCAATGCCCACTGAATTTTCGGCGGTCCAAGTACGAGCTGGATTATATTTTGTGGTGACTAAACGATGACGTGGATCGACGGGGGTCGCAACGGGCGCGCCGAGATAAACATCACCTAAACCCATGACCAAATACGACGCATCAAACACGACTTTCTTAACATCATCAATGCTGTCTAGACCATTAATGCGGCGAATGAATTCGAGATTGCTGGGGCACCAGGGTGCATTTTTACGCACGGATTGGTCGTATTTTTCAATCGCTAGCTGGCACGCTTCGTCATCCCAAGATAAAGGAATATGCACGATGCGAGACGGTACGCTCAGCTCGTCGAGTTGAGTGATTAAGAAGTGTTCACCGGCTTTTAAATGCGCGATAAGCTGGCTGTAAGAAATAATTTGGCTATCGTAATGGACTTGCAGCGAGCGTATTCCTGGGGTTAATTCACGCATGCCTTCAACAGGGTTTTTCTGCAACCACTGCATTAAAGCATGGGCGCGAAAACGCAGTTCAATATCGAGCACTAGATCGCCATATTCGACTAATAAAAAATGATCCCCCGCGGCGCGATAAACCACATCAACGCCAAATTGCGCTTTATCTAATCGATCTAAAATAGGAGATGTCAGCGGCTGTACTGACCAAGGAGACGTGAGTCCTGATGGTTTATCTCCTAGTTGTTTGATCGCTTGTGTCTGGGCTTTTTCAAGGGCGACCGCATCTTCCAAACTGACGGGCACAAAGCGTAAGGTATCCCCGGCCCGCAGCTGGCCGAGTTTCCATAAATCGGCGTGTATCACGGTTGCAGGGCAAACAAACCCACCCAGAGAAGGGCCGTCTGGTCCAAGAATAACCGGCATGTCGCCGGTGAAATCGACCGTACCAAAAGCATAGGCGTTATCGTGAATGTTGGACGGGTGCAAACCCGCTTCGCCGCCATCTTTTCGCGCCCACTCAGGTTTCGGGCCGATTAGGCGAACACCGGTGCGACTAGAGTTGTAATGAACCTTCCACTGGTGCTGAAAAAAGGTGTCGATATCATCGCCCGTGAAAAAATCAGGCGCACCATGAGGGCCATAAATAACCTTGAGTTCCCATGCGTTTCCAATGGCGGGCTTTAAATTTTCGGCCAAGGTATGGGCGATGATGGGCGTGCTACTGCTATCAAGTTTAAGGACATCGCCCGCTCGCAGTGCGCGACCATTGTGACCGCCGAACTGACCTAGGGTAAAGGTTGAGCGTGACCCCAAGTAAGCGGGACATTGAATACCACCCCGAATACACACGTAAGAGCGTGCGCCTTTTTCTTGGGTGCGGCCTAGCTTCAGTACTTGGCCAGCGGCAATATTAATCACTTGCCACAGAGGCACTATGTGATCATCAAGCTGGGCATCAAGCTCTGCCCCTGCCAATACGATTTGTGTTGCCGAGCTGAATTTAAGCGTTGGCCCTTGCAGGGTGATTTCTAAGCCTGGGGCATCGTCAGTATTTTTAAGTAAGCTATTGGCTAAACGGAATGATTTATTATCGAACGGGCCAGAAGGCGGTACGCCTACGTTCCAATAACCTGAACGTGCAGGGTAATCTTGTACCGTGGTTTGGGTGCCCCCTTGAATAACATCGATGCGACACGGCGAGAATATAAACTCATTAAGGTAGCGAGTCGTCACAAGACCCTCGGCTAATAAACGATCGCGGCTGAGGGTGCGCAAATAATCAAGATTGGTTTCACTGCCATAAAGTTTCGTCGCCTCTAGGGTCGACGATAATTTCGTTAACGCACTGTTTCGATCTGCGGCGTGGACGATTACTTTTGCCAACATCGGATCAAAGAAAGGTGGCACCTCGATGCCACTTTCAATCCAATGATCAATCCGTATGCCTTCGCCTTGTGGAAACTCGACTTCGGTTAATAGGCCCGCGCAAGGTTGGAAATCACGATAAGGATCTTCGGCATAAATACGCACCTGTATGGCATGGCCATTAGGTTGTAATTGCGACTTCATTTCGGCAATGTTCAGAGGCTCTTGAGCAGCCAAGCGAATCATCCATTCGACGAGATCAATACCGTACACTTCTTCGGTGACACCGTGTTCAACTTGCAGACGTGTATTCACTTCTAAGAAATAAAATTCTTCAGTATCCGCATCGTAAATAAATTCGACGGTCCCGGCGTTGCGATAATGAATGCTGCTGGTTAAGGCTTCGGCGGTTTGATAGAGCTGCTGACGAATGGTATCGGTTAAGTGCGGCGCAGGACATTCTTCAACCACTTTTTGGTTACGGCGCTGACTGGAACAATCGCGTTCGCCAATGGCCATGGTATTGCCTTGGCCATCACCAAAGATTTGTACTTCGATGTGGCGAGCACGGGCAATAAATTTTTCAATAAAAACATTGTCGTCGGCAAAGTTGTTGGCGCCTAAGCGTTTGACGGTTTCAAAACACGCTTCTAGCTCGGTTTGACTATGACATAGCTGCATACCAATACCGCCACCCCCCGCGGTGCTTTTCAGCATGATGGGGTAGCCAATATTATTGGCTTCACGGATGGCTTCATCTAAATCTTTTAATAAATCGGTGCCGGGAGATAACGGCACGCCGGTATTGTGTGCCAGGGCGCGGGCTTTATGCTTAAGGCCAAAGACTTCCATTTGTTCTGGCGTCGGGCCAATAAACGCAATGCCTTCTTGTTCGCAGCGACGCACAAAATTTGAATTTTCACTTAAAAAACCATAACCCGGATGAATCGCTTGTGCGCCAGAGGCTTTGGCGATAGCAATAATTTTTTCACTATCAAGATAGGTATCGGCCGCGGGACCTTCGCCTAAGCTGAACGACTCATCGGCATGGCGAACGTGCAAACTGTCGGCATCACTTTCGGCATAAATAGCGACGGAGGCAACGGATAATTTATTGAGGGTACGAATAATGCGTGCGGCAATGGCACCCCGGTTGGCGATTAATACTTTTGTAAACATGTGAACCTTTTGCTGGGTCGTCCCAGAAACATACGACAGTGGCCGTCCACTGAAGGTGTTTTTAAATCACGAATGCAGGCTTATGCCCAGACTAAATATTCAACCGCTGTTGGGTTGTAGCCATTACAAGGGTTGTTCAATTGTGGGCAATTGGAAATCAAAACGACAATGTCCATCAGTGCTTTTAGTTCGACATACTTGCCCGGCGCTGAAATGCCATCTTCAAATGTTAAGCCACCCTCGCAGGTGATAGGCACATTCATGAAGAAGTTAATGTTGTGGCTGATATCGCGTTTACGAATGCCGTATTCAGGGCGCTCGGCAATGGCCAGCATCCAACTATCACGACAGGCGTGCATGCAGCGTTTTTCTAAATCGTAACGCACGGTATTACTTTCCGTGGCGCAAGCACCGCCTACGGTATCGTGACGGCCACAGGTATCGGCCACAATTTCGAGCATGATATTATTGTGATTCGAACGTAATTCAGAGCCGGTGGTGAGATAAACATTACCTTGTTCACGCAGCGTATCCATGGCGCTATAACGCTCGCTGGGATTATGCTGATTAAAAAATAAGGTATCGGCCGCTTGGTTACCTTCAATGTCTAAAATACGCAGTATTTGACCAGCCTTAACCGTTCCAATGTAATAATCTCCGGCATCAATAATGTCTCGGCTGCTGGCGTTAGCGGCGATTAACTTTGATTGTGTCAACATAGTTTAAGCTCCCAACCCTAAGTGAAATAACGCATTATTGTGAAAGCCACGACCATTTTCTGGGCATGCGTTTTTGCACTCATCATCCTCACTCATATCGGCCGCTACCCCGAGTTCGATTTTCACCGGACGGGTGGGATAGAGAGCAGATTGATCGAGAGGATGTGGGCAGGTATGCAAGAGAATTAAGGTATCCATTTCAAAACGTAATGTGACCTGATTACCGGCTTGGCTATGATCGTTAGTCAACGACATGTCGCCGTGTTCATCGACGGCGATCTTGCTGAACCAATTAATATTGGCGGCAAGATCAGCGGCACCTAAACCGTATTTTGCCAGCTCGACCAAGAACGCATCGTGACCATTTTGATGCCAAGCATTGTGGTCATTCTGATAATCACGCGGACCCCATTGCTTAGCCACATGAGAGGCGTGAGAATTTCCGGCAATGGTTTCGTGCCAGCCAAGATCATCTTCCACAACAGACGCAAAAATGCGCCCCATATCAGAGTAAAGGCAATGGCCTTGAGTTAATTTAAACGTATGCTGACACTTCAGGCTATCAGGTGCGTTATAGCGTTCTAATAAATCTTCAGGGTTGTAAAACAACATGCCGACATTGGCGCCCCCGGTCAGATCGGTTAAGCGCATCACGGTGCCCCGGCGTAATTTTAACGACCAGTGTGCGCCAGAAGAAAGTTCTGTGGTGTAATCGATGGAATGAACCTTGTCGTTCATTGTGAACTCCCTATTGTGTTTGGTTGTCTTGCTATTAAGCACATTAAGTTTTGCCTAGCGCTTCGGGTTCGAGCTTATTACTAATTTCTTGATAGGTCGGTTTGTCCATTTTTCCTACGGGCAGGTCGTAAGTAATCCCCGCACCATAGCGCTGCGGCGCATGGGGGTCGTGACGAAGTTTGTCAAAAACCCACAACCGTGTGCCCAGGTAAAAACCTTCTTTTAAATCGTGCGTGACCATAAAAATAGTGAGTTTATGCTCGCGCCATAACGTGAGCACTAATTCATGCATGTCCGCGCGTATACCCGGATCAAGAGCGCCAAAAGGTTCATCTAATAACAAAATTCTTGGACGCCCTAATAATGCTTGAGCAATGGCTAAGCGTTGTTTCATGCCGCCCGAAAGTTCGTGAGGGTATTGATTAAGGGCATGGCTGAGACCGACTTGTTCTAGCAACTTGATCGCATCTGATTTAGCGGCTTTGCGGGTTGCACCAAACAGATAGCCGGTTAATCCTTTTGCCTGAAAGCCTTTGGTCGCGATCACATTTTCTAAAACTGTCATATGCGGGAACACAGAATATTGCTGAAAAACAATGCCTCTATCGGGGCCTGGTTCGTGAGGAATAGGCTTTCCGTTGAGTAATATCTCCCCCTTACTGGGCGGTACTGTGCCTAATAGCATGTTGAGGAATGTACTCTTACCACACCCTGACGCACCCACAAGTGTGACGAATTCACCTTCGTTAACGTGCAGGTTTAGACGCTCTAAAATAACGTTATCGTCGTATTGCTTCCAAACGTTATTCACTTCAATCATGGGTGCTGACTGATTCATGATTTCACTCCTTGCTCATGCCAAGGGAATAGTTTCGCATTGAGTTTTGACAGTGATATATCCACCACGAATGCGAGCAAGGTGATCCATGCGACGTACGGTAAAATAATGTCCATCGCCATGTAGCGACGGACTAAAAATATGCGATACCCTAAACCGTCGGTGGCCGCGACCGCTTCTGCGGCAATCAAAAATAACCAACCCGTGCCTAACGAAAGGCGAACGGCATCGATGAGCTTAGGCATCACTTGTGGCAAGATAATACGAATCATTATTTGAGAAGTACTTGCCCCTAATGTTTGCGCTTTTACTAATTGTTCGGTGGGTATTTCTTGGGTACGCCTTTGTATGTCGCGGGCAATGAAGGGCGTAATGCCGATGGCAATTAACACAACTTTTGACAGTTCACCTAAACCAAATACGATAAATAAAATGGGTAATAATGCTAACGGCGGTATGAGCGATACCACGGTTAATAGCGGTGAGAGGCCAGCCGAAAAAAGGGGTAAGGCACCGGTTACCATCCCCAGTATTAAACCAATGCTGGCGGCAATTAGAACGCCCATGGCCAGACGACTTAAGCTGCTAGCCGTATCTTGCCAAAATAAATATTCGCCACTGCGTTTACTGGGTTCAAGTGCCATGCGATGTAAGCCGTCGCCGATTTGACTAAAGCTGGGTAACAGTTTGTCATTGGGGTTTACGTCTAGGCGGGCATCAGAACTGACCATGTACAAAATTATGAGCAGCGCGAAAGGCAATAACCCTAAAAAGAGTTTCATTGTTTTGCTGGGAATCAAGTTAATTTGTTTTTTCATAATTCAACAACTTTGAAAAAAAATGGGTTGTAGGGTGAATGAAAACGTATTCACCCTACGCACAATAACTAGAGAGTGCCTTTGGCTGCCATGTCCATATAAGTGGGGTCGAAACGAAGCTTGATGTTGTCTTTATTACCAAACGTTCCCGCAGGCATTTCAATACCGATAAAGCCCGCATCCGGTGCGCCATCCCCTAACAGACCATGCTTAAAAGAAAACTTAGCCACGTTTTCCATCGTATTCACCAACTGCATACTGTTGGTTAATTCAAGTGCAGTCGCCGGGGTGTAAAACATTTCTGTGCTGGCTAACTGAGCTTCAAAACCAGCTAAGTCAGTTCCTGAGGCGATGGCCATTGATTCTTTTGCGGCCATAGCGACGGTATCGGAACCGTTCATGTTGGCCATAATTTCATACCAAGCACCGACTAAGGCTTTACCTAGTTTAGGATTTTTCTGTAAGGTCTCAGTATTAATAACTAACAAGTCGATGATCTCACCGGGGATCTGTGAAGAATCAAATACCTTGTAGCTATTGGGCATCGAGGTGATTTCACTCAACAAGGGGTTCCAAGTTGATACCGCCGTTACATCATCCGTGCCATAAACCGCCACCATATCCGCGTCAGACGTATTCATAACGGTAAGATCTTTTTCGGTTAAACCGACGGTTTCTAAACCGCGTGCTAACAAGTAATGCGATACGCTGAGTTCCACTAAATTAACGCGTTGACCTTTTAAATCGGCTAATGATTTTTTGCCTTTTAAAACAATGCCATCATTACCGTTTGAGAAGTCACCCACAATTAACGCCGTGCTATCAACGCCGCCCGCCGCCGGAATGGTTAAGGCGTCCATGTTGGTCATGGTGCAGGCATCAAAGCCGCCCGTCGTATATTGATTGATGGATTCTATATAGTCGTTGATTTGCACGACTTCGATTTCGATGTCGTACTTATCAGCCCATTTCTTAACAATGCCTTGTTCGGCGCCATAAGCCCACGGCATCCAGCCCACATAGATAGACCAGCATATTTTAAAGCTATCGCTGGCTTGAGTGAATGATGATAAAGACATCGCTAGGAGTAAAACGGATAAACGTTTCATGAAGAACCTCTCATTTGATTAAGCATGTGTATTACACAGAGTACCCTTGGCCACAGCCAATAATTCTCCCGGGCTTTTATCCCGCCGTGTAACCTATGCCTTTCAATGAAAGGGGGAGGTCGAATGCTCTCGGTCCAGTCACCAATGTCATTATTCATAATCGATTAATGAGTTTGATCGGAACCCTAGCGTTCTATTTTTTAAATTGTATTGTCCTTGATGACAAGGGTACGGACAATTAGATACAGCAAAATTAAGGCCAACTCTTTTGTTGAGTGATTATCCCTTGTTGTGGGCTTTTTGAGTGCCTCTATTGGTATGATAGCGAAATATACGCACTGTTTATGTGCGATCTAATAGCGCCTGCCCTGTTAGGGTGTATCTGTATTATTAAACTGGATGAGTATCAGTTTTGGCGATAGCGCTCTAGTTTTCGATAGCTTAATGCTTCCATGATATGGCCGGTTTGAATGTCGTCACTTTCATCGAGATCGGCAATGGTACGCGATATTTTTAAAACACGATGATAAGCCCGGGCACTTAAATCCAGTTTCTCAATCGCCAAGCGTAATAAGTTTTCATCTTCTTCGCTTAAGTGGCAGTGCACTTCAACTTGAGCATTGCTAAGCTGACCGTTGCTGCACTGTTGGCGCTGGGTTTGTTTTTGCCAGGCCGCTAATACTCTGGCTTGAACGACCGAACTGTCTTCTAGCGAGCTTGAATGGGTTTTTTGCAGTTCTAAAATTGAGATCGGCGGCACTTCAACTTGCAGGTCTATGCGATCTAATAACGGCCCAGACGTTTGTCCTTGATAGCGCTTAACCTGGTCTTCGGTGCAGGTACATTTGGCCGAGGCATCACCGTAATATCCACACGGGCATGGATTCATTGCGGCAACTAATTGAAAGCGGGCGGGGTAAGTCACTTGTTGTGTGGCGCGGGCAATGCAAATTTCGCCACTCTCTAAAGGCTCGCGTAACACATCCAATACTTTGCGACTGAACTCGGGCAACTCATCTAAAAATAAAATACCGCCATGGGCTAAAGAGATTTCTCCTGGCTTGGGCTTACTTCCACCCCCCACTAAAGAAATGCCCGAGGCCGTATGATGCGGACTTCGAAAAGGTCTTTGCTTCCATTGTTTTAACCACACGGTTTGCTGCTGGCTAATAGAGTGAATGGCGGCACTTTCTAATGCTTCTTGTTCGGTCATCGGCGGTAAAATTCCCGGCAAGCGGCTGGCCAACATGGTCTTGCCCGTACCAGGCGGTCCGATGAACAGTAAATTATGTTTACCGGCGGCGGTAATTTCTAACGCGCGTTTTGCTTGCGCTTGGCCGCGAACTTCATTCAGGTTGGCGTGCTCAGCATTGAACTCAGGCCGTTCGATATTGTCAGTGTCTTCCAGGCTCGCTTGGCCACAAAGATAAGCACACACTTCTAATAAACTGCGGGCACTCTTTTGAGGTGCGCCTTGGCAGAGTGACGCTTCTTCCGCATTGTCCTTGGGTAAAATTAATATTTTATGATCGTATTGGGTTTGAATGGCCGCGCTTAAAATGCCGCGTATGGGTCTTAGTTCTCCACTGAGGGCAAGCTCGCCAATGAACTCATGCTGTGTTAATAATTTATCGGGGATTTCACCCGCGGCGGCGAGTATGCCAATCGCAATGGCAAGATCGTAACGGCCGCCTTCTTTGGGTAAATCGGCAGGAGCGAGATTGATGGTGATTTTTTTGGCAGGGAATTCAAAGTTACTATTGAGGATGGCACTGCGCACGCGGTCTTTGCTTTCTTTTACGGCGGTCTCGGGTAAACCCACCATGTTCATTGTCGGTAGGCCGTTCGAAAGGTGCACTTCAACCGTAACAAGGGGTGCCTGTATGCCCACTTGAGCGCGGGTATAAACGATAGCTAATGACATGCATTCTTTCCATAGAATAGACTTTCATTAACCAGTTTAAATGAGTTACTAATAATCGGCTGTTAGCCGATAGTAGTAACTTTTAGACGCTATCCCTAAAAATTAAGTTTAATTTTTAGGGTCTGACTCAAGTGTTAGCTGTTCTTGAAGCTCAGCCAATTGCTGTTCTAAATCGCCTAAACGCTGTTGAGTGCGATTCAGCAGATCAGCTTGCACATCAAATTCTTCACGCGTGACCAAGTTAGCTTTCACTAGCCATTGTTGAAAATGCGCTTTTGCCATCATCTTCATTTCTTCGCTAAGCGCTTGGCCAGGAAGCCCTTTTTCGCTTAAGCCTTGCATCCATTCGTCTGCAAGGGCTTTTAGCTGTGCGGGATTAAACATATTGGTAACCCTGAGTTAGTGATTTGCTAAATTATACCAGCAAATAACCGCCATCAACATTGATACACGTTCCGGTGGTATAGCTAGAGGCATCAGAGGCAAGATACAGCACAGTACCGGACATCTCTTCTGGCATAGCGACACGTTTCATTGGAATGTGCTGTAGAGCTTCTTTCATGATCGCATCGTTAGTGGTCAATGCACTGGCAAACTTGGTATCGGTTAAGCCGGGTAATAATGCATTCACACGAATACCGAGGGGTGCACATTCTTTGGCAAAGGTCTTAGTCATCGCAATGACGGCAGATTTACTAATAGAATAAATGCCTTGGAAGTCGCCAGGGACGACACCGTTCACTGAGGCAACGTTAATGATATTACCGCCGCCATTTTTCTTCATTAAATTGCCCGCGGTGACTGACATAAAGAAGTAGCCCCGAACATTAACATCGACTGTTTTTTGAAAAGCACTTAAGTCAGTATCCAGTACATGGCCAAAATAGGGATTAGCCGCTGCATTATTCACTAGAATATCAAGCTTGCCGAACTTGTCTTCAATCTGTTTAAAGCAGTTCTCGATCTGATCCATCTCACCAACATGACAGGCAAGGGCTTCAGCGCTGCCGCCAGCCGCTATAATCTCATCGGCAACCACTTGGCAGCCTTCAATCTTGCGGCTAGAAACAATGACATGCGCGCCAGCACTGGCCAGTAGTTTGGCAATGCTTTCGCCAATACCACGGCTGGCACCGGTGACTAACGCTACTTTATTTTTTAGGCTAAATAAGTTTTCTACAGACATAATTTGCTCACTTGTGTTGTTGTTTTTACTGGGGCGCTCTGTCGTCAGTGCTTTATATATTAGAGATTGAACGACAGGCACATTAGAAAATATTTGAATAAAACCAGTGTATTGAAAAGCCACTCATTCATTAAATGAATAATATGGATGTAATAGAATTCATTTTGCTTATGTTGATAAGAGATTTCGCCGCACCGTGCTGGAGCGCTAAGCAAGTTCTGCATTATTAGCGGGCGCTCTAATGTTAATGTCGAATAAAAAATGCGTTAAAACGCACCTGCTAAATCTGACAATCTGGTTTCTATCAAAAAAAGGATTCATTTACTCAACATTATTACAGTTGGCAAGCACTTTGCTCTAGTACCTTAGCGTCGTATTAGGGAAGCTTATTAATGCGTATTTAATTTGATAAAAGGTAAGTATTTTTGCAACCGCACGCACTGGATCCGAATTTACACTGGCTGGCTAATTATCAAGCCGAGTTAGTTTATCGTGATGATAAAACGCGTTTAGGGAAAACCAGCCACTTTGGTCCGTTACGGGTGCAGCGCGCTTTTTACCCTGAAGGTGATGTGTGTGCGCACCTGTATTTATTGCATCCACCGGGTGGGCTGGTGGCAGGGGATTATTTAACCATTGGCTTACATCTTAAGCCGCATGCCCAAGTATTAATGACGACGCCGTCGGCGGGTAAAATCTATAACAATATTACTGAGCGTAAACAGTTTCAGAAAGTCTCGTTAACAATTGAAGACAACGCCGTACTCGAATGGATGCCACAAGAAACCTTAGTCTTCGATGGCGCTGAAGGCGAACTGATTACTGAAGTAGAGCTGAATGATAACGCGCAGTTTATGGGTTGGGATATTGTCTGCTTGGGTCGCCCGAGCAGTAAAGATTGGTTTGAGCGTGGCAGCATTCGACAAGTGATATCGATTCAGCGTAATGGTGTGCCGTTATTTATTGAGCGTAATACGATTTCTGCGGCAGGGGACATTATGCAAGATAAAGCCGGCTTAGCGCAGCAGGCTGTTTTTGGTAGTTTTATTCTGACCAATGATAGCGATAGCATTCCCGAGTTAACGGAAGAACAGCGCGAGGTATTAGAACGTTTAGCGGCGCTAACCGCAGAGTCTGGCTCAATAGGAATAAAGGCAAAAGGGCAGGCAAAAGGCTTAGTCGCGGTGACTCATAAACCCGGGTTAGTGATCGTGCGTTATCTTGGCCCGTGTGCGGATAATGCGAAAAAAGTATTTATACAGTATTGGCAGTGGATGCGGCCTTTTGTTAATGGCCGGGAAGCGTGTCCACCGCGTATTTGGAATACATAAAAATTAAGTGAGGTTTGAGTTATGGAATTATCGCCAAGAGAAAAAGATAAATTATTAATTTATATGGCGGGTGAACTAGCGGAGAAGCGTCGTGCGCGTGGGGTGAAATTAAACTACCCAGAATGCATCGCGATTATTTCATCCTTCATTGTAGAAGGCGCTCGTGATGGTCGTACGGTAGCGGATTTAATGAACGCAGGTCGTGATGTAATTTCTCGTGATGAAGTGATGGAGGGTGTCGCGTCTATGATTCATGACGTGCAAGTGGAAGCCACGTTTCCTGACGGCACTAAGTTAGTGACGGTTCATTCTCCCATTGCTTAGCGGAAAGGAAAAAATGATGATTCCAGGTGAAATTATTCCAGCATTAGGCCCAGACAGTGATATCGAATTAAACGTCGGCCAGAAAACCCTAAGTGTAAAAGTTTCTAATTCCGGTGATCGTCCGATTCAGATCGGTTCACATTATCATTTTTACGAAGCCAACCTTGCGCTGCAATTCGAGCGCGAACCCGCAAAAGGTTTTCGCTTAAATATTGCGGCTGGAACCGCCGTGCGTTTTGAACCCGGGCAAGTACGTGAAGTTGAGCTCGTCGAATATGGTGGTACTAAAACCATTTATGGTTTCCGTGGTGACATAATGGGTAAGCTCTAATGGGCCGCTTTAAGGATAAAATATAATGGCTAAAATAGATCGCAGAACTTACGTTGATATGTACGGCCCGACCGTGGGGGATAAAGTTCGCTTAGGGGATACTGAGTTATTTATTTCACCGGAAAAAGATTTCACTGTGTATGGTGATGAAGTGAAATTCGGTGGTGGTAAAGTTATTCGTGATGGTATGGGGCAGAGTCAATCGACCTCCGACAAGGTTCCCGATACAGTGATTACCAACGCACTTATTCTCGATGCGACCGGTATTATTAAAGCCGACGTGGCGTTAAACGATGGTTATATCCAAGCCATTGGTAAAGCGGGTAATCCAGATACGCAATCAGGAGTCACTATTGAAATTGGACCGGGTACAGAAATAATTGCCGGCGAAGGGCAAATCCTGACGGCGGGGGCGGTGGATGCACACATTCATTTTGTCTGCCCACAGCAAGTTGAAGAAGCTTTAATGTCAGGCACTACGACTATGATCGGTGGTGGTACTGGACCCGCAACGGGAACGAAAGCAACTACTTGTACCCCCGGGCCTTGGCACTTGGGTAAAATGATGCAAGCGGTGGATGAGCTTCCGATGAACTTTGGTTTCTTAGGCAAGGGTAATGCATCGTTACCGGCAGCGCTTGAGGAGCAATGCATCGCTGGCGCCATGGGTTTAAAATTGCACGAAGACTGGGGCACAACGCCCGCTTCAATAGATAACTGTTTAACCGTGGCGGAAAAGTACGATGTGCAAGTCGCGATTCATACCGATACCTTAAACGAATCGGGTTTTGTTGAAG
Source organism: Oleispira sp. (assembly GCA_051275515.1). GTDB lineage: Bacteria > Pseudomonadota > Gammaproteobacteria > Pseudomonadales > Oceanobacteraceae > Oleispira. The sequence continues at coordinate 18,386 of JBNMOT010000043.1, forward strand.
ATACCCTTGGCGCCTTAAAAGGCCGCGTAATTCATACCTACCATACCGAAGGTGCGGGTGGTGGTCACGCGCCGGATATTATTAAAGCCTGCGGCGAGTCAAACGTATTACCGTCATCAACCAATCCTACTCGTCCTTATACGGTGAATACCGTTGACGAACATTTAGATATGTTGATGGTCTGCCATCACCTTGATCCAAACATTCCAGAAGACGTTGCTTTTGCAGATTCTCGAATCCGTCGCGAAACGATTGCCGCCGAAGATATTCTGCATGATCTTGGGGCTTTCTCAATGATCTCTTCTGATTCTCAGGCCATGGGGCGAGTCGGTGAGGTGATTACACGTACTTGGCAAACCGCGCATAAAATGAAAGTGCAGCGTGGGCCATTACCGGAAGACAGTGCAGAGAATGATAACTTTCGTGCGCGTCGTTATATTGCGAAGTACACCATCAATCCCGCCATTACCCATGGAATTTCTGAGCACGTAGGCTCGGTTGAAGTCGGAAAATATGCCGACTTGGTTTTATGGAAACCGATGTTCTTTGGTACTAAACCGTCATTAATTATTAAAGGCGGAATGATCGCCGCGGCGCCAATGGGTGATCCAAATGCCTCGATCCCCACACCCCAGCCCGTGCACTATCGTTTGATGTTTGGTGCGATGGGGAAAGCGGTTTCGAAAACCAGCTTAATGTTCGTTTCAAAAGCTTCGATAGAACAAAATACCTTAGCGCATTTAGGTTTGGATAAAGAATTAGTCGCGGTAAAAAACTGTCGTTCAATTCGCAAGTGCGACATGGTACTAAACGATTATCAGCCCGTGGTTGAAGTAGATCCACAGACCTATGTGGTGAAAGCGGATGGTGTGGAGCTAACGTGTGAACCTGCGGAAGTACTGCCCATGGCACAGCGTTTCTTTTTGTTTTAAATATAGAAAGTTTATTTTAAATCATTGTGATTTTATAAATGATTGTGACCTTATAAATAATTGAGAGCTACCTTGATTAAAATTATAGAAAAAATTCTTCACCCAACCGGTGAGGAGAACATTAAAGACAGTATTTGCTTACCCTATGATCAGCGTAAGCGCGGGCGTTTTAAAACACAAACGATCACTGGAGAAGAAGTCGGCATCATGATCGATCGGGGTGACATTATGCGCGGTGATAGCTTGATGCGTTGTGAAGTGGGTGGCGTGTATAAAATTATTGCGGCCGATGAAATCGTAACAACAGCAACCACTGATGATGCAACCTTATTTGCTCGCGGCTGTTATCACTTAGGTAATCGTCACGTATCTTTGCAAGTAGGTGATGGCTGGTTGCGTTATCAAAATGATTACGTGCTGGATGATATGTTGATACAGCTGGGTCTGAAGGTCATACATGAGCCTGCACCGTTCGAACCAGAAAACGGCGCTTATGGGGATCATGGCGGTCACTCTCATGGCGATGATGATTATGTGCATCCCGATGTAGGTGCTGATAATAGCCACGGACACTCTCATAACGAAAGTCATAATGGCGACAAGCACTCTCATGATCACAACCATGAGCACTAAGATGCAAACCACTAGCTTGTTAAATCTATTGCACATCTCTAGCCCCGCATTACCGATTGGTGCTTTCGCTTATTCCCAAGGTTTGGAATATACCTTGGAAGCAGGTTGGTGCAAAAATGCCGATGATGTTGAGTATTGGATTAAAAGCGTGATGGTTCATGGCTTAGGTGGCGTTGATCTACCAATCTTAAAAAGGCTGCATCAAGCTTGGGGTGCTTATTTTATCGAGAATGAAAAAGCCGATGAACAAGCGAATAAAGAAAGTAGTCATATTGAATCTTTGAGCTCTCAATCTTTAAATGCCCAGTCTTTAAACGCTCAGTCTTTAAAAGAATGGAATGCGACATTACTTGCGTTTCGTGAAACCAAAGAACTCTATCTTGAAGACATTCAAGTCGGTGATGCGTTTAAGCAATGGCATAAGAGCCAGTCTGCTGAACATCTCGCAAAGTTAGAATTAGTCGATAAACCAACTGTAGCCTGTATGTATGCTTTAAACGGGGTGATTAAAGGTTTAACAGTTGAAGAATGTTTAATTGGTTTTGTTTGGACGTGGTTAGAAAATCAAATAACCTCTGCTAGCAAAGCCATGCCGATGGGACAAACAGATGGGCAAAATATTATTCGCCACTTGATTCCAGAAATTGAAGCGGTCGTTGAAAATGCGATGCAGCTTGAAGATGATGATATCGGATCAGGCTTAGTCGGTTTTTCTATGTCATCGGCACTACACGAAAACCAGTATTCACGATTGTTTCGGTCGTGATTGTTTTTAAAACCAATAATATTTGAATTTAACTTTGTAAGAGGATTACTGGTTGAGCAATTGTGTAACAAATGTGGGAAGCAGGGATGCTGAGCTCAAGGCTACAGGGACAAAACTGCAGGAGCAAGTTTTGAACAGCTTGCTGCCCGTAGGGTGAGATACAGGATGTATCGAGTAAGTATTTACGCCGTTTTGTGGAATCAATGCTCAACCATTAATCCGTCTTAATGATAGGAACAGTAAAATGACAACACAAGAAACATTACGCGTCGGCGTTGGCGGTCCTGTTGGATCTGGTAAAACTGCATTATTAACCACTCTGTGCAAAATAATGAAAGATACCTACAATATTGCCGTTGTAACCAACGACATTTATACCAAAGAAGATGCACAGTTTTTAACGCGTAATGAAGCGTTAGATGCTGATCGTATCATTGGTGTCGAAACAGGAGGCTGCCCGCATACGGCAATTCGCGAAGATGCCTCGATGAATCTTGCAGCGGTTAAAGAACTTTCTGATCGTCATGAAGGTTTAGACATGGTCTTGATTGAATCGGGCGGTGATAATCTGTCTGCAACGTTCAGCCCAGAACTGTCTGATTTAACCTTATATGTGATCGATGTTTCTGCTGGCGATAAGATCCCCCGTAAAGGCGGCCCAGGTATTACCAAATCAGATTTATTAATTATAAATAAAATCGATCTTGCGCCTATGGTCGGTGCTTCATTAGAAGTAATGGATCGTGATGCCACTAAAATGCGCGGTGAAAGACCCTTTGTTTTTTCAAATCTAAAGAGCGGTCAAGGCGTACAAGAAATCGTACGCTTCATTATAGAGCAGGGTATGTTACGTGAGAGTGATCTTATGAAAGAGAAGGCCGTTTTATAAAATAGATAACTGTCTAAATTAAATTTTTTCGCTCTAAAAATGGGCAGGTGAACATTTAACACCTGCTCAATCTTCTGTTTCAGTTCATTAGCGCCACTTTTTTCTTAATTTATCCACTTTTTAGTGCGTCGACTTTAAAAACAGCTGAATACTAAATTGAGCCGCACTAATTAAAAGCATTACGATGTTTATGCTGATTTATTGTGGTGCGAATTTTATAAAAGCCACGTATAAACCTCTTATAAATAGTCTGATTATTCTTCATTTTATTTGAAAACCCGACTAAATGGTTGAAAATACAAGATAAATGTAAAACTGGTACAACCCTTGCTCTAGTCATAATAGTTACACAAAAAAAATAAGTCGCTACACGATTTTATAATACGCCGTATAAAACGTTTTATAAATTTAGATAGTGATAAAAACTAGGCCAGAAGAAGGACTGAAGTAATGAAAAATATTTTTAAAATCACAACTAATAAGCTTGGAAAAGTTTCTAAAGTTTTAGCGGTAGCAACATTAGCGGCAGGTATTAGTATGGCGAATGCTGCTGATACAATTAAAGTCGGTGTATTACACTCTCTTTCTGGAACTATGGCAATTTCGGAAACGACACTAAAAGATACTGTTCTTATGATGATTGAAGAACAGAATAAAAAAGGTGGCTTGCTAGGTAAACAGCTAGAGCCTGTTGTTGTAGACCCTGCCTCTAATTGGCCTCTGTTCGCCGAAAAAACGCGTGAGTTATTATCACAAGAAGAAGTTGATGTGATCTTCGGTTGCTGGACTTCTGTATCACGTAAATCAGTATTGCCAGTGATTGAAGAATTGAATGGTTTAATGTTTTACCCCGTTCAATACGAGGGTGAAGAATCTTCGAAAAATGTTTTCTACACAGGCGCTGCGCCAAACCAGCAAGCGATTCCTGCCATTGATTATTTATTAAAAGAAGTCGGTGCTAAGCGTTTTGTATTAGCCGGTACTGATTATGTTTACCCACGTACGACTAACAAAATTTTAGTGAGCTACTTAAAATCTAAAGGCATCGCTGACGAAGATATCATGGTGAACTACACACCATTTGGTCATAGTGATTGGCAGACAATTGTTTCTGATGTTAAAAAATTCGGCAGCATGGGTAAAAAGACAGCGGTTGTTTCTACTGTAAATGGTGATGCAAACGTTCCTTTCTATAAAGAACTAGCAAACCAAGGAATTAGTTCTGAAGATATTCCAGTGGTTGCATTCTCTGTGGGTGAAGAAGAACTGTCTGGTTTTGATACTAAGCCTCTAGTCGGTCATCTTGCCGCATGGAACTACTTTATGAGTGCTGAGAGTGAAGAAAATGACGAGTTTATTACACAATGGCATGCTTATACAAAAGATGAAAATCGTGTAACGAACGATCCAATGGAAGCAACGTACATTGGCTTTAAAATGTGGGTACAAGCGGTAGAAAAAGCGGGTAGTGAAGATGTTGATAAGGTTCGTGCTGCTATGTATGGCATAAAAGTACCTAACTTAACCGGTGGCACTGCGGTAATGAATACCAATCACCACTTATCTAAGCCTGTTCTAATTGGAGAAATTCAAGAAGACGGCCAATTCGATATTGTATGGAAAACTGACGGTGTTGTGAAAGGTGATGCTTGGACCGATTTTCTTCCAGAAAGTAAGGTACTTATTTCTGATTGGACCGCTCCAATAAACTGCGGTAACTATAATACAGTGACTAAAACGTGTGGCGCTGAAGCGATTGCTAGCGAAGAGTAAATCTCTTTGCGATTCTAGGGAGTGCAATCGCACTCCCTGCATTAAATGTTTGGCATACAAACATTCATCTTAAATTTTAAATTTCAAATTTTATTAGGAACATCATCATGCGCGAATATATGAAGCGTATTGTGTGGCTTAGTTATTTTTCATTGTTTGCTGTTTTTAGCAATGCAGACATGGGTAATACACAACCAGAAAGCTCTGCTCAAAAGATTCATTCTGAAGAAAAGCAAGCTGAGCACAATACGCTGTCTGCAACGGTGCAGGCATTAATTAAGGCAAGTTATAAAGAAAAAGCCGACATTATAAATAGCATTGCCGCTATAGAAGACGATAATAAATTACTAATTTTACAATCGTTGCTAGACAGCCAGCTGTATTATCAAAAGAACAATAATGCTGACGAAAATCAAAAGCGAATTTTGGTTGTTGATATGTCTTTAGTCAGCGCTAAAAAATCAAATGCAATGTTAGACGCTTTTAGCCAAGAAAACGTGACGGGTTTATCTAAACGTGCCGTGAAACGAATTGGAGTGAACAATTCTTTGCGTCGTAATCTTCGTTCTCATTTATCATTATTGAAAATCAATCACCCTGATGCAAACACTCGTATTGCTGCAGCGCAGAATTTATTAAAAGATGATTCTAGTATTGATTTAGCCTTTGTTGAAAAAACGTTAAAGCGTGAAAAAAATACTCAAGTCGTTGATATTTTAAAAACGGTTCGTGCCTTAATGTTGTTGCAATCAGATCAGGCAACTATTCGTCTTCTAGCTTTAGAGCAGCTGGAGGGTTCACTGTATCCCGAAGTGCGAGTTGAATTAAATACATTCATTTCTAGCTTTGATAGCGAAAGCCAAAAGAATCGCAATGACGAATTCAGATTAGCTGAAAAAACGTTAGCGGATATTGAAACGTTAATGAACTATAACGGCTATCTAGAGAATCTTTATTTCGGCCTTGCACTCGGTGCTGTTTTATTATTGGCTGCCATTGGCCTAGCCATCACTTTTGGTGTAATGGGCGTAATTAATATGGCCCATGGTGAAA
>JBNMOT010000044.1:0-24081 GCA_051275515.1 Oleispira sp.
TTGGGAATCTCCGTCAAAGAACCACTTCGACGGATGTTTTAGCTTATTTTTTGATTATTTATAGTGTCGTTAACTAAAAAAAGCGTATTTAGCACCTAAGAAAAACAGAATACTGGCCAGTAATGGTTTCAACACTTCATCGGGTAAGTGATGTGAGACCTTACTGCCTAGCTGTATCGCTGGAATAGAGCCTAATAGCAAAGCAAATAACAGCCCAAAATCAACATTACCTAATGCCATATGAATAAGGCCTGCGCAAGCGGTTAGCGGCACTGCATGGGCAATATCAGTACCCACAACATGAGAAGACCGAAGTGCTGGGTATAAAAGCATCAACACAGCGGTTCCAATAGCGCCTGCACCGACAGATGTAAGGGTTACTAAAACACCCAGCACAATTCCCATTACGAAAGTTAATATGTCGCGATTTTTTCCATTACTTATACTCTTACTTTTAAGTGTGAAACGTTGCAGCTGTTTACGGAAAATAACAACAAAAGCGGTTAAAAGCAGCATAAAACCCAAGCTGTTTTTTATCAATGCTTCATAATTAGCGGAATCTGCGAATACATTCTGCAGAGAGTAGCCAGTAATTAACGCCGCCGGAATGCTACCGAATGCCAATAATTTAACCAGCTTCCACTCTACATGTTTTTGTTTATGATGCCTGTAAACACCACTGGCCTTTGTCAGAGATGCATACATTAAATCAGTGCCCACAGCGATATTGGGCGGAAAACCGAACAATAAAAGAAGGGGGGTCATTAGTGCGCCGCCACCGATGCCAGTGATGCCCACAATGAAGCCAACAGATGCGCCAGCTAAGATATATAACAAAATGTCCATGAGTATGGTCTAAAGTACTATTATGAATCTATTAAAGAGAGAAGACTGGTAAAGTATAGGTTTCCAGCTATTCTGGAAAGGAATATTTATTTATATTTTTATAACCTTTTCGTAGGTTGAAGCATGGAGGAAGTATGAAGTTACAGCAATTACGTTATATATGGGAGGTTGCTCATCATGATTTAAATGTATCAGCAACCGCTCAGGTACTCTTCACCTCTCAACCTGGCATCAGTAAACAGATACGCTTGTTAGAAGATGAACTCGGGGTAGAGATATTTGCTCGCAGTGGCAAACACCTTACTCGAATTACTCCGGCAGGTGAGGCTATTCTTAAAATAGCCGGAGAAATACTTCGTAAAGTAGAAAGTATAAAACAAGTTGCCCAAGAATTCAGTGACGAAACTAAAGGTAGCTTGTCGATTGCCACGACTCATACTCAGGCACGCTATGCATTGCCCAGCGTGATTGAAAGTTTTATGGGGAAGTTTCCAGACGTATCCTTGCACATGCATCAAGGGACTCCGATGCAAATTGCTGAAATGGCCGCTAATGGTGGTGTTGATTTTGCCATCGCGACCGAAGCTATGGAGCATTTTGGCGACTTAATTATGATGCCTTGTTATCGCTGGAATCGCAGTATTTTAGTGCCTAAGGGTCATCCCCTGACAAGTCATTCAAACCCAACCTTAGAAGAAGTCGCAGCGTACCCTCTAGTCACTTATGTATTCGGATTTACCGGTCGCTCAAAGCTTGATGAAGCTTTTAAAAGTAAAAATTTGACGCCGCGAGTTGTGTTTACGGCGGCGGACGCCGATGTTATTAAAACATACGTGCGCTTAGGTGTAGGGATAGGCATAGTCGCAACGATGGCGGTTGATGATCAGATGGATGATGATTTGGTTGCGATTGACGCGAGTCATTTGTTTGACTCGAGTATCACGCAGATAGGATTTCGCAAGGGAACCTTCTTGCGTGGTTATATGTTTGATTTTATAGAGCGCTTTGCACCACACTTAACAGTGGATAGGGTTAATAAAGCGACTAAGTGCCATAACAAGCAAGAAATGGATGAACTGTTTCAAGACATAGATTTACCAGAGCACTAGAGGCTGCATACCAAGGAAAAACGAACGGCATTTACCACAAAAAATAACATTTTCTGTGGTAAATGTTAATTTAGCCTTTACCTATAATATTTCCAGCATGAAGTCCGCATTCTTTATTACTACCACCTTCCCACCACCAGCGACCTTCGCGCTCATGCTGATTAGGCAACACAGGGCGGGTACAAGGCTCACATCCAATACTGATATACCCTTGGTTATGAAGCGTATTGAAAGGCACGTCAAAAATTTTGATGTATTCCCAAACTTGAGCAGAGGTCCAGTTTGCTAACGGGTTGTATTTATAGAGTATTTCCCCAGCGCCTGGAAAGTTATCCTCTTCACACAGTGCAATTTCCGTACGCGTGCCTGGGCTTTGATCTTTACGTTGCCCCGTAATCCAAGCGTCTAATGTGGTTAGCTTTCGCTTGAGAGGTGCAATTTTACGTACACCACAACATTCTTTATGACCATCTTCATAAAAGCTAAATAATCCTTTTTCTTTACTAAAGGCTTCTAGAGCAGCTTGTTCTGGAGACATTAATTCGATTTGAATATTGTAATGCTTGCGTACTTTTTCAATAAATTGATAGGTCTCCGCATGCAATCGGCCGGTATCTAGGCAAAAAACTTGTACATCAGGGTCGATCTTAGTGGCCATGTCGATCAATATGACGTCTTCTGCGCCACTGAAGCTAACAGCGATTTTGCCATGGGTTTCAATGGCGTGCCTAATAAGATCTTTTGGCCGCTTATCGGCAAAGTCCTGATTGATTTTGTCTAGATCAAACATGTTATTACTCTCTTTCACAGTTCTATTCTTGATATTATAAAGCTAATAAATAAAGAATATCATGTTTGTATATATGCTTTAAAATAATTAAAGCTGATATTTATATAATAAAATCCTAGATTTCATTTTTGTGGCTTATCGCCACCAGCCCGCTGAGCTCTGTTATAAAAAGACGTCTATTGTTTTTAGCTTATTTGCTGTTAGAGTACGCAGTTTTAATACAATGAAAATTTGGAGAGTATCGTGGAAGTAGCTTGCTTAGATCTTGAAGGTGTATTAATTCCTGAAATTTGGATTGAATTTGCCAATAAAACAGGCATTGAAGAATTAAAAGCGACGACGCGTGATATTCCAGATTACGATGTTTTGATGAAACAGCGCCTGCGTATTCTTGATGAGCACGGCTTTAAGCTGCAAGATATTCAAGAAGTGATTGCGACACTTAAGCCTTTAGAGGGTGCAGTGGAATTTGTGGATTGGTTACGTGAGCGTTTTCAGGTAATTATTTTGTCAGATACCTTCTATGAGTTCTCACAACCTTTAATGCGTCAGCTTGGCTTTCCAACCTTGTTCTGTCATCGTTTAGAGACGGATGAATCAGGACGGGTGGTTAATTATCATCTTCGTCAGGCTGATCCTAAGCGTCAGTCTATCCGTGCCTTGCAAACAATTTACTACCGCACCATCGCGGCAGGTGACTCTTACAATGACACGACTATGCTGGCTGAAGCAGATGCCGGAATCTTGTTTAAAGCACCCAAGAAAGTAATCGAAGAATTCCCACAATTTCCAGCCGTTCATGAATATGAAGATCTTAAGAAAGAATTCTTAAAAGCTTCGAACCGTGAACTAACACTTTAAGTATTTCAATAAGCCGTGTTTAGGTCGACCTAAACACGGCACGCTGCTTAGTCCATATATACACAGGCGGTTAAAGCCCCTCAACTACGTCCATAATACGTTGTATTTTGGTCAAGCTTTCTTCGTACTCTTCATCACAGTCTGAATCGACCGTTATGCCGCCACCGCCCCAGCAGGTAATCGTATTGTCACGAAACTCTAAACTGCGTATTAATATATTAAAATCGGCATCGCCTGTGTCTGAAAAATAACCAAAACTTCCGCAATACAGAGAGCGTGGTTGTACTTCGAGCTCGTCAATAATTTCCATAGCACGCTTTTTCGGAGCCCCAGTGATTGAGCCTCCAGGAAAGGCGTTTCTGATTGCTTCAGCGGGACTTATGTCAGTTTTTAATTGTGCACTAATAGTGCTAACTAGGTGGTGCACGTTGGGGTGTGACTCTATCTCAAACAACTTGTCGACATTAACGCTGCCGGGTATTGCCGACATGCTCAAATCATTTCGAAGTAAATCAACGATCATAAGATTTTCAGCTTTGTTTTTAGCACTATTACAGAGCTCGGTGATTAACTGATCATCGCGAATACTGTCATTACTGCGCTTGATTGTACCTTTAATAGGTTTAGCTTCTAATTTTCCCGCGCGATTAATACTAATGAAGCGCTCAGGACTCATGCTGACTAACTCACAATGCTGCCCTTGAAAGTAGCAGCCAAAGCTGGGTTTTAATGCATCAAAAAGAGGTTGCAGTGTACTGATTGCGGAGCCTTTATATTGATCGCTAACAAAAGGATGGGTTAGGTTTACTTGATAGCAATCCCCTGCGAGCAAGTAACTTTGAACTTTAGAAAATGCTTTCTGATAATCATCTTTACGCCATCGGGCTTTGAAAGGTTCTGCTCTAAAAAGCTCTAAATAAGCCTGTTGATCGCTTTCGTTTATGTGAGCAGGGCCTAGTGGTTGATCTAATTTATTATTGGATTCATTAGAATCGCTGGCGTGACTGAGTAACCAAGAATAGGCATCTTTAGCGGCCTGATCAGGCTCACCAAGTAAATAAAAACGCTCGCAGACCTGATCAAAACAAATGCTCCAAGGATAATAGTTAAATTCTGCGATTATCTCATTATCAATTTGAGACTTAGGGTAAGAAAAGTACCCCATCCAGCCTGAGTGAAAAGGTATTACAGAATCATTAGCATCTGTTTGAAAAGGGGGGTGTTGAAGCGTTTTTTTCCAGTCTTCTATCTCTTGGGCATTATGGAAACGTATTTTTTGAGACGGGTTTGCACATAAAAAACTAAAACGCCTGTCGTTATTGTCTTCATGCAGCCTCTCTCCTCTGTCATTAACTGAGTTTGCAGCATTAATAGCTGCGATAGGTTTTGAAATAAGGAGACTGACATTACGCAGTCGAAATTGACTGCTGGGTGAGCGGCTAATAGTTATCAATGTGGTTAACAGCGCGCACGAATCGAGTTGCTTAAAAGGTAAGTGGCGCATGAGTTTATTGATACCGCTGTTGGTTAAATACATTAAAAGACGCCGTGGCAATAGGTAGACTCTGCTAGGTTAGCAGGATGTAAAGTACTTAACTCTGAGTGTCAGTAGTTTACAAAAAAAATAGTAAAAATATACAAATAACTCTAGACAAAAAATCAGGTGCATAATATGGTCTGTATAACTTCTGATCTTAGTTTAATGCTTCGACAGCAGGTTGGACAGATAACAATAATAATGAACTATGCATGATTAATTCTCGAATTTAGTAATTTCTCATTGAAATAAGATTTGATGCCAGAGAATAAGAGTAGAAAATACTACTTATAATCATAATATAACGGAGTGTGCACTCATGAAATTTTTTCAAAAAATAGCGCTGGTATCTGCAATTGCAGCAGCCCCTTTCGCAGTTCAAGCTGATCTTACCCCAATGGATGATTCATTGATGAGTAATATTACTGGCCAGGCTGGTGTGACTGTTGAAATTTCTATTGGTGGCTCTGGTATCTCTATCGGCGAAATTGAATACGTAGATGAAGGTTCTGTATTACTTCAAAATGTAACTCTTAATAATGTAAACGGCTTAACTCAGACAATCGACGTTGACGCTGAAGGTAACTTGCTGATGGTCACCTCTCCAGTTGCTGGTATCGCACTCGCAATCGGTGATACTACTCTAGATACTTCTGGTCAGTTCAGTGCAGTTGCATTAAAAGGTACTGAGGGTAGTACTGAATTGGTAAACAACTTAAATATGACTGTTAGCTTGGGTGCTAGTACTACACAAATTATGAATCTTGCAGGCGCGAATTCTCTTGCAACGCAAGCACAGACTGATGGTTTTGGCGCTGAAGCGTTTACGGGTTCTGTTGCTATTCGTGCGACTAGTTCTTTAGAAATTACTGATTTAGACGTGGGTCTTTTTGGTTATACTGCTGAACAAGCAGCTACTAAGGCTGACCTTGCAATAAATGGCGGTAACGCAGATGGCGTTGGAGGCACACAGGATGCAACTGAAGCGGGTACTGCTTCTGCAATGGCTAACGGTTCTGCAATCCAGATTTCTGACGTTAAACTCTACGGTACTGGCGGTGAAGGTACTGCGGTAACTGTAGATCAAGTTATGTGGGCAAATGGAGGTACGGTTGCTCAAGGCGGCGGTCTATACATTCAGGTTGGTGCTATTTCGGGTACTCTAGAAATTGGTGGTATCGCTCTAGCTCAAGAATCTATCGGTTCAATTAAAATATCTGATATGAACCTTGACGGTATGACTCAGCGCATTTATGGCCACCCATAATATCGCTTGATGTTTTAGTGACTAAAAGGAACCTGCTTCGGTGGGTTTTTTTATGTCTGTCAATAATATATGTGTGGTTTCGAGTGTCCTGTACTAATATAAGTAAGTTGGTAACATATTGAATTTAAGAGTGTTTATTACTTTATCGTTTGCTCCATAAAGATTCTTAAAACCCTTGTTCATTGTAATTATATATGGTTTTTTAAGTAAACTTCTGTAACATAAGATGACTTTTTTGAGTTATAAATGATAATAATCAACATCCAAGACTCTTTTCATGGAGTTGGGAAAATATTGTGCTAATCATATTATTAGGCTCCATCATTGCTTTCTCCATTGTCAATGAACTCGCCATTGTGCCTGATCGTCCAGATGGCGATATTGTCTACCGTGTTGCTAATACCGAACCTGCTCAGCAGGATGTATTTGTTAATGTAGAGCCACTGGCGGTTCAGCGTTTTCATAACGTTGTTCGTCAGGCCTTTGATTACAGCTGCGGTTCTGCAGCACTTACCACTATTCTCGATTTTTACCTGGGTCGTAACTTCCAAGAGCGCCAGGTAATGGAAGGTTTGTTACGGTTTGGTGAAACTGAGCGTATCATTGAACGTCGGGGGTTTTCTTTGCTAGATATGAAGCGTCTGGTTACCGCGCTAGGTTATCCATCAGGTGGTTTTAAAGCAGAAGCATCTGACTTAGAAGAATTAGACCACCCTGCGATTGCACCTATCGAATATGCGGGTTTTAAACACTTTGTGGTTGTTCGCGCTGTTTATGATGGTCGTGTTTTTGTGGCTGACCCCGCATTAGGCAATATTAGCTTTACGATGCATCGCTTTCTAGAAATTTGGGACAATAATGTATTGTTTATTGTATTCCCTAATAGTGACAAACCTGCCAGTGGTTTAGAACTAAGCGAACAAGATCTTCGTTATGTCTCCGATTATATTATCGCGGAGAACACCTTTAAAGAATTCCCTCACTTCGCTCTGCCCGTTGATGGCAACTTATATAATGAAATTGCTTCTCTTAATAATAATGCCTATTTTAAATTTGACGTTGCAAGAAACGATACTTCTAGCGTGGTCAATGATTTTGGCCAAGATGTCCAGCCAGGTGAACCCAGATTGAATGAAGACGGTAACCAGTATTATCCTTCTAATAATGAAGATTTCTATGATCGTAGTGGTGATAATAAATTCAACTCGATCTATTGGGGGGGCGCTGACGGTTTGTTTGAAAATGGCGTTCGTCTCATCGAAAAAAACATGCGTTACAAGCGTAATTAATTAAAATAAGAACTTACACAAGATGGGGATTCCAATGGCGATTAAGCTGTATTCATCATTATTGATCGCTTTTAGTGCAATGGTTACTTCTTTGGTTCAAGCTGATGATGTGGCGCAGGCACGGGAGGCTCTAACTAAACAAGTTTCTGACGCAGATACCGAAAAGGCACTTGAAGAAGTATTTGAGGCAGCAGAAAGCAGCTACTCATTATTGAAACAGGGTAATTTGGGTTTGAATTATAGCTTTGATTACAGCTATTACGGTGATCAGCGGTTAAATTTAATTATTTCACCTCAGCTTGATGCAAATGGCGATCCTACCGGTACTTCAAATATTTTGAGTGCCGATGTTTCTCCTTCAGCTTCGCATACTTTTACAAATTCTTTCGGTCTTGATTATGGTCTTTTAGACAACCTCACAATCGGTGGTCGTTTGCCATTGGTTGCTAAATTTGATACTGAAGAAGACCTTACCAATTTTGCCATGGGTGATTTAAGCGCGACGGTCCGCTGGCAGCCATGGGGCATTGTTCCTGGCACGATCAGTAAAACTTTATTTGGATCGTTAAAGTTAAAAACGGCTGACAGCCCATATGAAATTGATCCAAATAAAAACCTTGCGACGGGTTCTGGTTATTACAGCATTAGCGTTGGCGGAAGTATTTCTAAAGTATTAGATCCCGTCGTTTTATTTGGCTCGGGCACGTATGCTTATAACATTCCTGAAACCGATCTTAATCAAGTTCGTGATGATGCAATTTTAAAAGAAGTTCATCCTGGAAGTTCTTTGTCGGGTTCTATGGGGTTCGCTTATTCACTGTCTTACGATGTGTCTCTGAGCGTATCGTTCCAAGCCTCTTATAATAATGAAACAAGATTCGTGCTGGAGCGCCTCAACCAAAAAATTAATAGTACGGTAGGCAGTCAGGTAACGGGCATTATGAACTTCGCGTTAGGTGTACGTATCTCACCTAAGACGATAACTAATATTAACGTTGGTTTTGGTATGACAGAGTCGGCGCCTGATTTCCTGGTTGGATTCTCAATGCCAATCGATATCGAAGGCATAAAGGCAAGCTTGTAAACATCGCAATGAAGGCAATAAGGAGACAAGCATGAATATTGCGATGTTTAAACGACTAGCGTTGTTGACCCTAGGGTTAGTAGCGAGTAGTACTCAAGCGCAGTTAGCGACCAACTTATTTATTGATACCAAAGCTATGTCTATGGGTAATGCTGTTACGGCTGATCCTGTTGGTATCATGAGTATTCACTTTAACCCCGCTGGATTAACCAAGCTGGATGGTCGACAAATTCAATTCTCTCTACAAAATATTTATTTAAAGTCAGAGTATGATTTTAAAGTACCTGAAGGATACAATGGCGAAGGCCAGTTGCTGGATATCAACGATGATCCAGTAGCCGGGCAAAGTGGTGAAGCAGGCGCGGCGGCTTACATTCCAGGCATGGGTATTCAGCCAATGAACATACTGCCTATTTTGCAATTACCCTCAGCGGGTATGTCTATTAAACCTGAAGGTTCTCGTTTTACGTTTGCTAACGCGGTTTATGCGCCTATGGCAGCGGGTTTTGCTAAGGACGATGATGATCCTGGTCGTTATCAGGCGAAGAAGGTTGTGATGCAGCGTTTTGCTTACTTAACGCCTTCTTTTGGCTATCAGGTTAATGATGAGTTTGCGGTGGGGGCGAGTTTTATTTTTAGCCATCATGCTTTGGCACTTGAGCAAGATTTACGGGCACCGAGTATTTTAATTGCCGTAGCCGATCAGCTTCAAGATGCCTTTGGTTGTTTTGACTCGGAAACAGGTGAGCCGACAGGTAATGATCCTCTGGTGCCATTAATCGCTCTTTGTGGTGGTAAAATTGGTCCTTATGAAGATATTGGTACGCTTAAAATTGATACTCAAGAGAGTTTATCTCCTTCGTTCAATGTCGGTTTTTTATGGGAACCTATAGAGTGGTTTGCTTGGGGAGCAACATATCAAAGTGGTGCAACTGCCAACTTGAAAGGAACCTATGAACTGGAATACACTGATGACTTCGCGGGCTTTTTTCGTAAGCTACAGTCGACAATTTTTGGTGCTATTGGTGGCGCGATTTTCCAGTTACCTAGCGGCATTAAGAAAGAGTCTGGGTTGGTTTCAACCGAGCAGGTGTTTCCACAACGCTTCCAAACGGGTATTAAGTTAAAGTTTTTTGAAGACTTCCAATTTAACTTTGACTTGGGTTGGACTGATTTTGATAAGTGGGATTATTTAGAATTTCAATTTGATCGTCCTGTGAGTTTTTTAAGTACAGCAAAAATTTTAGCTCCAAGTTTAGTGACGAATACTACGTTAAGACAGCCTCTTGGATTTAAGAGTGTTTGGAGTCCTGCATTTGGTTTTGGTTATGATTTGAATTCACGTATTCAGTTGCGAGCAGGTTACGAGCCACGTGCGACCTCTATTCCTGATGATGCAAGGAGTATTCAAGCGCCATTAGGATTTGCAGCCTTGTACACTATGGGAATGGGGTATGTTTGGGATAAAGACAGTGTTGTTGATTTTTCAGTTGCCTTCATGCAATCCAAAGAATCAATTTACGCCGATCCTCAAGAAGAAAACGATGTGGGTCCTTATTCAAATTCAAGTAATTCACTTAACAGGAACTGTTTGACATGTACTGTAACCAACCCGTATCCAAGTTTGGATGTAAGAACCCAATTAACCATTGGCGCTGTGGGTATTACGTATCGAACCAAGTTTTAATTAAGTCTCTTCTATCGCCTTTAATTTTTATAGGTGCTCTGCTACTAGCCTCTATTGTTGTAGCTGATAATTCAAGTTCAGATACTGAAGAACCACGCTATTACACCTGGGTTGATGCTCAGGGTGTGATGCGAAATACCTTGATAGCACCTGATGAAAACGCAGAAAAAAAAGCAGAAAAAACCTCCGCAACAGATCCAATAACTACACCAAGGTTTGATGCCTCTGACTATTCTTCGGAAGAAGAGTATCAAAAAAAAAATGCAGAATATGCTGAAGAAAATAAACCTTTCTATACATGGATAGATGCTTCAGGAAGATTGCGCAGTGAATTTAAACCTGATTTATTAGTTGATTTTATTGCCGAAGAAATAATTTACGATGCTGTTTTTGCTCCGCCTTTCCGTGTTCCTAATTACATTAAGCAAGGCTACTGCTGCAAAAGTTACGCAAACGCTTTCACGACAGTTGCTGAGTTTAATGGCTCGGCCAGTTATCACGTCAACGACACAGCTTTTCCATTTCAAACTCACTCTGGCAATGTCGCTGCAGGTTTTTTTGTAATACCTGAGCTGGCTGATAAAGAAATAGTATTACTGAAGGCTTATAAATTGCCTAGTAAGAGTTATTTTGAAGTGGTCGCTCTTGATTCGACTTTTAAACCTCTGTATTTAGGCTCTAAACTTAGCGGAACTTTTGTTGAACAAACTTGGAAAGACTTAGCGTATAAAAAAGTAATGTTAGAAATCTCTGATCCTGACATTAAGTATCTAATCGTTTTTGTTAAACACGCTGAATCGCCTTTAAGACAAGACAATTCAAAGCACATAAAGGCGTTCAGTGATTACCGTTTATCTTTAATACGAGATCAGTTGATTGATTAAACAACGACATGTGTTTAACTTTGCAGAAGCTCAGGTTGCTTACACTCTTTTTCGCACTAACGCTTGCGAAGAATGTAATGACGACTCTCTTGTCAGTAACTCATCAATTAAAAAAACACCGAGACGAATAGTTCTTCTTCACGGTGCTGGGGTTGCGGGAGAGTTAACTTGGACCTTTATTGCTAATTACCTGAAGCATTGGGATGAAGTTTTGGTCCCTGACCTATTGGGTATGGGTGAGAGCTATTTTGAATCATCCGATCAACTCGCGTTTACGATAGAAGATATTTGCCATTCTTTACAAGGTTTACTTCGACACCTTAAATGGGATGCTTTCGATTTAGTAGGGTATTCATTAGGGGGGCTGGTCGCGTTAGAACTAAATGCTGAGGCAAGCCGTGAACTCAATAACCAATCAACTCCTGATACGATTATTAATTCACTCTGTTTAATTGAACCTGCACTGTTTAGTGATCATTCATTGGAATCTGCCCTAGATTTTCGTCAGTTATTTTTGCCCTTAGCGGCCAATATCAAAGCGCAACCTCATAATGATAAGCATTTTTTAGATTTTCTTAATTTAGTGTCCCCTAATCGTAAGCGCAGTGCTCATGTCGATAAATTAGCCATTCAGCGTCTACAGTTGCGACCATTGGGTTTTGCTCATGCTTTGGCGGCGGTTTCTGATTTTGCAGATCGTTTAGACGAATTTAAATTACAACATTTGATCGGGAGTATTCCTAAGGGTCTCGGAATAGTAGGAGGGCTTTCACATTCTGGGTTATTGTTAGCACAGCAGAAAATACAACACCAACTCAAAAACCAGAGCAAGCTCTGGCATATCGAATCGTTAGCGAATACCGATCACAGTCTGGTTTATGTTAGGCCTAAAATCGTGGCCAGCTTGATTAACGAATATTTATATTAGCGTTATTACCGTATAGCTAATTAAAGCGTCTCTGTAGTTTTGCAGCCGCCATGATTCGGGTTGAAATCTCTTCTACAGAGGCATCAGTCGTGCTGAGATAGGGGATGTGATTCTTTTCGAATAAGTGTTCCACTTCATCTACTTCGTGATAACACTGCTTAAGGGATGCATAACGGCTATTAGCGCGACGTTCATTGCGAATAGCAGAAAGGCGATCGGCGTCAATAGTGAGCCCAAACAGTTTTTCTTTTTTATCTTTAAGGCAAACTGGTAAGGTTAATTCTTCCATATCATCTTCAGTTAAGGGGTAGTTGGCTGCTTTGATGCCAAATTGCATCGCCATATATAAGCAGCTCGGTGTTTTACCACTTCTAGATACCCCAACTAAGATAATATCTGCTTCGTCGTAATAGCGCGTGCGAGCGCCATCGTCGTTATCAAGTGCGTAATTAATGGCGGCTATGCGCGCAACATAGCTGTCACTTGATGCACTTTGGTGTGCTTTACCAACCGTATAAGATGAATTTTCACCTAATTCACGCTCTAACGGCGCGAGAAACGTTGCAAAAATATCAACTTTAAAAGCATTTGCACCATCAATTACTTTGCGAATATTTTTGTTCACAACGGTATCGATAACAATGGCTGTCTGGCCTGACTCTTCTTGAGCCTTGTTGATCTCTTTTACTGCGGCTAGGGCTTTTTCCTCACTATCGATATAGGGTAGTGTGATGCGTTCAAATTGAATATTTTCAAATTGTGAAAGTAAACTATTGCCTAAAGTTTCAGCAGTTATGCCTGTGCCATCAGAAATAAAAAAAGCGTAACGTTTCATAAGTCCTACTTGGTGTTAAAATGTAGATCGCACGATTATATTAGTTATTAACTAATATATGTCAGTATTTATCAGAGGAGAAGAGCTTTGACGCAGAATACGCTTTGGTTTGATCAAGTTTCGATCAATGATGTGGATAAAGTTGGGGGTAAAAATGCCTCGCTTGGCGAGATGATTAGTAATTTGTCTGCATTGCAGGTATTGGTACCCAATGGTTTTGCAACAACAGCAGAGGCGTATGTAAATTTTTTATCCTACCAAGGTCTGGCTGAAAAAATTGACCAGAGATTATCTGGTTTAGATGTTGAAGATGTAAGTGCTTTATCAGGCGCGGGTAGTGATATTCGTCAGTGGATTTTAGCGGCTCCTTTTCCGCTTGATCTGCAAACTGATGTTGCAGCATTTTTTGCAGAACTTCAGCAAGGTAACAAAGACCTTGCGGTTGCCGTTCGATCATCCGCTACTGCTGAAGATTTGCCTGATGCTTCCTTTGCCGGCCAGCAAGAAACGTATTTAAATATAGTGGGCATCGATGCCGTTTTTGATGCAATGAAAGATGTATTTGCCTCATTATTTAATGACCGCGCCATTGCTTATCGCGATCATCATGGGTTTGACCACAATAAAGTTTCGCTGTCTGCGGGTATTCAGCGAATGGTTCGCAGTGAAGACGCCTCTTCAGGTGTTATGTTTACCATCGATACTGAATCAGGTTTTGAGGATGTTGTTTTTATTACGTCGTCTTATGGCTTAGGTGAGACGATTGTTCAAGGGGCCGTTAACCCTGATGAATTTTACGTCCATAAAAATACCTTAGCGGAAGGTCGGCCTGCTATTTTACGCAGAAACTTAGGCGCCAAAGCATTAAAAATGGTTTACGGCAGTGAAGGTGTCGCAGGTAAATCGGTAGTGACCCAGCGTGTTGATCGTGAACTTCGTCGATTATTTTCAATCAATGATGCTGAAGTTACCGAGCTGGCTAAGCAGGCAATGATTATTGAAAATCATTATCAGCGCCCTATGGACATAGAATGGGCAAAAGACGCTGATGACGGTAAAATGTACATCGTTCAAGCGCGCCCAGAAACGGTGAAAAGCCGAGCAAATAAAAATGTTATGGAGCGCTACCTGTTAAAAGAAACGGGTAATGTTTTAGTAGAAGGCCGCAGTGTTGGTCATCGAATTGGTAAGGGGCGGGTGCGTGTCATCAAAAGTATTGATGATATGGATCAGATTCAACCCGGTGATGTGTTGGTTGCTGATATGACAGATCCTGATTGGGAGCCTGTTATGAAGCGTTCTGCAGCCATTGTAACCAACCGCGGTGGACGAACGTGCCATGCGGCGATCATTGCTCGTGAATTGGGTATTCCAGCAATTGTAGGGTGTGAAGACGCAACCCGGGTATTGCAAGATGGTCAAGAGGTTACAGTTTCGTGCGCTGAAGGTGATACGGGCTTTGTTTACGAGGGTGGCTTATCGTTTGATATTAAAACGAACAGCGTTGAATCTATGCCTGACTTGCCCTTTAATGTCATGATGAATATTGGTAATCCAGACCGTGCGTTTGATTTTCAGTCGTTGCCTAATGCGGGTGTTGGCCTAGCGCGTTTAGAGTTTATTATTAATCGCATGATCGGTGTTCATCCTAAGGCTCTATTAAATTTTGATACGCTTCCCGAAGAAGTTAAATTTACCGTAGAGCGTCGGATTTCTGGTTATAAGAGCCCTGTCGATTTTTACGTTGAAAAACTAGTTGAGGGTATCTCTACCTTAGCGGCTGCATTCTACGGTAAGAAAGTAATCGTTCGATTGTCTGATTTTAAATCCAATGAATACGCTAATCTGATTGGTGGCCGTTTATACGAGCCAGAAGAAGAAAACCCCATGCTGGGCTTTCGAGGCGCTTCGCGTTACATCTCTGATCAGTTTCGTGATTGTTTTGAACTTGAATGTCGCGCGATGAAAAAAGTACGTGATGAAATGGGCTTTACCAATGTTGAAATCATGGTGCCATTTGTTAGAACGGTCGATGAAGCAAGGCAGGTTGTTCAGTTACTCGCAGAAAATGGCTTGGTTCGAGGAGAAAACGGATTACGCTTAATAATGATGTGTGAACTACCGGCTAACGCTATTTTAGCTGAGCAGTTTTTAGAGCACTTCGATGGCTTTTCTGTTGGTTCAAACGATTTAACGCAGTTAACATTAGGCCTCGATAGAGACTCCGGAATTATTGCGCATTTATTTGATGAACGTAATGAAGCGATTAAAATTCTATTGATGAACGCAATTCAAGCGTGTAAAAAAGCGAATAAATACATTGGGATTTGTGGTCAAGGCCCATCAGATTACCCTGACTTTGCAAAATGGTTGATGGAGCAGGGGATTGATAGTGTATCGCTTAATCCTGATTCTGTTTTGGATACTTGGTTCTTTTTGGCGGATAAAACCAATTAATGAAAAGTAGCAGTGAGTTTTTTCCGGTTAGTTTATTTAAGGCAGACGTCATCGGTGATTTAACCGATGACGTCTACCTAATAAAGCATGGGCGAGATGCCGATCCGAGTGTACAAATCGCGTTAACCCATATTGGTATCTATGGCCAGTCGAGTAAAGAAAAGCAACCCATTGTATTAGTTCATGGTAGCTTTACTAATCGTCGTTTTTGGCTTTCTTCGCAAGGTGTTGGCCTGGCACGTTATCTAGTAGAGGCAGGATTTGATGTCTGGTTGATGGAGATGAGAGGGCATGGTTTATCGCCCCGTAACCTTAAGTATAAAGATAATAGTCTAGAGCATTACGCTGTATCAGATGTTCCTGCTATTAATGAGTTTGTGATTGAAAAAACAGGATTAAAGCCGGTATGGTTGGGTCATTCGTTGGGTGGAGTTTTAATTTCAACGGCAATTGCTGCTGGGACACTCCCTGAACATCAGGTTGCGGCTATTGCATTGCTGGGAACTCAAATTGTTCGCCGCCGTTGGTTTCTCCAAATCCCTTTGATTACCTCTATGGGAAAGTTGTGGTTTACGTTGAAGTCTGAATTGGACGGACGCAAATTAAACATTGGTCCTGAAAATGAACCTGCAGGTATTGCGAAAGAATATTTACGCTGGCTAGGGTTGCTGGGACGTTGGCGTTTCAATCAAAATAAAACGCTGTTGCTTGCAAGGTGGCAAGAGATCAATGTTCCTATGCTTGCCATGGTAGGGAAGAACGATCAATCTGACCCTGCAGAATATTGCGAACGCTTTTATGATTTATGTGGATCAAATAATAAAGTGTTTAAATTATTGGCGAAGGACGAAGGCTTTAGTCGTGACTTTGGACATGTTGATATGGTAGTAAGTAAAGCGGCCGCAAAAGAAGTTTGGCCGGAATTATCAAGCTGGTTAGCGGAAATCAAACCGACGGCCGCGTAGTTTTTTGTAAAATATCCGTCAAAAACTATTTATTAGAATAGTTATTAGAATAGTTATTAGAATAGTTATTAGAATAGTTATTAGAATAGTTATTAGAATATTACCGAAAGGAAAAATAAATGATTCAATATATCACCCCTGATTTGTGCGACGAATATCCTGAATTGGTTCAAGTAGTTGAGCCAATGTTTAATAATTTTGGTGGTAAAGATAATTTTGGGGGCCAAATTGTTACGGTTAAGTGTCATGAGGATAATTCTAAAGTAAAAGAATTGGTTGATACTGATGGTACTGGCAAAGTCATGGTTGTTGATGGTGGTGGTTCACTGCGCCATGCCTTGCTAGGCGACATGTTAGCTGAGAAAGCGGCTAAGAATGGCTGGGAAGGCTTAATCATCTATGGCTGCATACGAGACGTAGATGTTATTATGCAAACTGATTTAGGCGTGCAGGCACTTGCAACGAACCCTCTAAAAACGGATAAACGCGGTTTAGGCGATGTCGATGTACCGGTAAAATTTGGTGGTGTTGTCTTTACACCGGGTGAATATGTTTATGCTGATAATAACGGTGTGATTGTTTCTGCTACAGCGTTAAAAATGCGTTAACGATTACGGCATGATTATTATTAAAAACTAAAAGGCTTCCTGGTTATTTAAAATAATCGGGTGGCTTTTTTTTTACGTTAATTTTTTATTTCAGAATGTTTTTTTTAACTTTTTAGTGATCAAGACGGCAAGGCGTTTGACACTTATTAATGAGCGGGGGATTCTTGGTTCTGTAGCGCGAGCTTGCCCTATAGATCGGACAGTCTCATTAATGATTGAGCTTTTTGTGTGAGATGTCAGGAATGTTGATATAAGTGTTCGACTTTTTCGAAAACACCCTCCGAAGGATCGTTATACTTATTAGAGTATAGTGAGTCTTCGGAAGGTCTTATTGACGGCTAATTACTGATCAGATTGATCGTTATCAGTTTCTGCGTTTTTACGAGCTGAACGAGGGTCGTTCATCGCACGAACTGGCTGGCGACGTCGACGCGGAGCGGCTTCAGTCGGTGCTTCAATTTTAGCTTCTTGCTTAAGCGCTTCGGTTTTAGCAGGCGCTTCAATTTTAGCTTCTTGCTTAGGCGCTTCGGCTTCAGTCGGTGCTTCAATTTTAGCTTCTTGCTTAGGTGCTTCAGTTTTAGCAGGCACTTCAGCTTTAGCAGGCACTTCAACGTTAGCTTCTTGCTTAGGCACTTCAGTTTTAGCAGGCACTTCAACGTTAGCTTCTTGCTTAGGCACTTCAGTTTTAGCAGGCGCTTCAACGTTAACGTCTGTTTTTACTGCGATGTCAGCTTTTTCTTCATGCGCTGCCCAAGGTTTGGCTGTTTTAGCATCCGTCGTTTTTATTTCAGTTGCAGGAGCGTCTACTTTTACCTCAGTCGCCTTTACTGACTGTTCCGTTTGAACAACTGCTTCAGTAGAAACTGTCTCGGTTACATTTTGCGGACGATCTTGGCGATTGCGGCGACGTTGACCATTGTTGCGTGGGCGACGTGGTGCTTTTTCTTGATTGTCATCAGAAGAGGCCGCTTGTGCTTCAGGCTTCTTGATAGGACGATCTTCACGCTTACTGTCGTTATCGCGCTTTGCATTGCGATTGCGATTATTGCGAGGCTCTGATTTTTCATTTGATTCGTTACGATCACGAGACTCAGACGGCTTGTTACGAATAGGGCGTTCAACGCTTTTTTCTACACGAGCCGGGCGTTCGTTTTTACGTTCGTTCTTGTTCTCAGAGTCACGCTCATTACGGCGATTATTCTGTGGGCGGCGAGTATTTTGACTAGTGCTTTGGTTCCGTTTATTGACCGGTCTGCTAGCCCTTGACCTAGACTTCGATTTCTCTTCCGTTTCTTCTTCAGTGCTGAAAAGGCCAGAGAGAGTATCTGAAAATTTCTTAAAGAACGATTTTTGTGGCGCGGGTGCTCGAGCAGCCGCAACGGCTTTAACGGCCGCGTCTTGTGTTTTAGCGGGTTCTTTATTCGTATCTGTTTCTAGACCGAAATCAACTTCAGGATCGAAGTTCTGTTCGTGACTTGCTTGGCCAATTAATGAGTCGTCAGGGCGTAAGCGAGTGACTTCGTAATGTGGCGTATCCATGTGTGGATTTGGCAAAATTACAATGCGTGCATCATGGCGGCTTTCAATGTCGGCAATCACTTCACGTTTATCATTCAATAAAAACGAACCAACGTTAAGTGGGACTTCTGCACGAATCTGTCCAGTATTCTCTTTAGCTGCTTCTTCTTCGATAAGACGTAAGATAGAAAGTGAAAGAGAAGGCAGGTCGCGAACAACACCGGTACCACTGCAGCGAGGGCAAACATGACCAGAAGTTTCACCTAGCGAAGGACGCAGGCGTTGGCGAGACATTTCCATCAGGCCAAAGCGAGAAATGCGACCGACTTGAACGCGAGCGCGGTCCATTTCTAAAGAATTCTTTAGGCGGTTTTCAACTTCACGCTGGTTACGGTTGGAGTGCATATCGATAAAGTCGATAACCACTAAGCCACCCATGTCGCGTAAACGCAGCTGGCGAGCAATTTCTTCTGCTGCTTCACAGTTAGTCGTTGTTGCTGTTTCCTCTATGTCCGCACCTTTAGTCGCACGAGCAGAGTTAATATCGATGGATACAAGCGCTTCTGTTGGATCAATAACGATTGAACCCCCTGAAGGTAATTTAACTTCGCGTTGGAAAGCCGTTTCAATCTGACTTTCAATTTGATAGCGATTAAATAATGGTACTTTGTCTTCGTAAAGTTTGAACTTGCTTTCATACTGAGGCATTACTTGCTGTACAAAGCCAATAGCTTCGTCATAGGCCGATTGATTATCGATTAATACTTCACCGATATCCTGGCGTAAATAATCACGAATGGCACGAATAACAACGTTGCTTTCTTGCAATAATAGGCAAGGGGCATTGCGACGCTCAGAAGCACCGTAAATTGCCTGCCAAAGTTGCATTAGATAGTCTAAATCCCATTGCAATTCCTCGCTAGAGCGCCCGATGCCTGCTGTACGAACGATAACGCCCATATCATCAGGAACGGTAACGCCTTTCATAGCTTCGCGTAATTCAGTGCGCTCATCACCTTCGATACGACGTGAAATACCACCCGCACGGGCGTTATTAGGCATCAAGACTAAATAACGACCTGCAAGGCTAACCATAGTCGTTAGTGCAGCGCCTTTATTGCCACGCTCTTCTTTATCAACTTGAACGATGACTTCTTGACCTTCGCGCATCACTTCTTTGATGTTAACGCGGCCAGAACCGGGGTTCTTGCTGAAATAGCTTCTTGATATTTCTTTTAGCGGTAAGAAACCATGGCGATCAGCGCCAAAGTCGACAAAAGCCGCTTCAAGGCTAGGTTCTATGCGGGTGATCTTACCTTTATAGATGTTAGATTTTTTCTGTTCACGGGATCCGGATTCAATATCTAGATCATACAAGCGTTGACCATCAACGAGGGCAACGCGCAACTCTTCCGTTTGAGTAGCATTAATTAGCATTCTTTTCATGTTATATGTGCAGCTCTATGGCGCAAGCATACTGGGCAGCTGACCGTTTGTTGGTCGTCATAGCAAAATCTTTATGGTTGCCTGATTCTATGAGTCCTACGCTTGCCACCCTCCAAGTGGCCAGAATGATCTGATGGGCGCGGTATCCCTTTCTACGGGGTGATGCCTTTTGGCCATCACCAACAATCCATAATTTGATAGTGAGATGCTGCCTGCGATGTTTGCGCATGGTTCATCTCAAATAAGCGATTAAGTAACCTTACTGATATTTACTTTAATCACGATTCATTGTCATTCGTTTGTATAAAGAAGCTTTAATAATCGTTCTTCTTCTTTATACTGGCCGCTCAAAGGCTGCCAATACCTTTGCGTCAATAATTGAAAAATGTAAAATTGATGCAGGGGCAGCGAATATAGCAACAAATATCAGTTGCGACAAACATTTAGAGCGAATTGAAAGCTATTTTATGCCAGCAGAATCCTACAATACTAACCAAGTAAACCTGATTACCATCGATGAAGATCACGATGGCCAGCGAATAGATAATTTTTTGTTGACCCTTTTAAAGGGCGCTCCTCGTTCTTTAGTCTATAAATTGTTGCGTAAAGGTGAAGTTAGAATCAATAAGAAGCGGGCTAAGCCTGTTCAGCGATTAGTCATTGGCGATATCGTTCGGGTTGCTCCCGTCAAAATAAAAGAGACCAGTGATGAAGAAGTAATTGTGCCTACAACACAGGCTGACATCATTGGCAAAAGTATTTTATTTGAAGATGATTATTATATTGCCGTTAATAAACCCAGTGGTATGGCGGTACATGGTGGTAGTGGCATTAAGCTTGGCTTGATTGAGTTAATGAGAGCGATGCGCCCACAGCAAAAGTTCTTAGAGCTGGTTCATCGCTTAGACCGTGATACCTCGGGCGTTATTTTGATTGCTAAAAAACGTTCTGGGTTGGTTGCGGTACAGAAATTATTCCAAGGTCAAAAGGCTATCGATAAACGTTATCTGGCAATTGTGCATGGCGAGTGGCCCGATTTTCAAGATAAGGTGGATATGCCATTAAAAAAGAATGAGGTCCAAGGCGGCGAGCGTATTGTTCGCGTCGAAGACGATGGTAAGCCTTCTTTAACAAAGTTTAAGGTACTTGATCGTTCAAGTCGCTACAGTTTGATCGAGGCTAGACCTATTACTGGGCGTACCCATCAGATTCGCGTTCACTGCCAGTTTGCAGGTTGCGGAATTGCGGGCGATCCCAAGTATCTAAATAAGGTAGAAGAGGCGGTTGATAAGCAGGTTGGCATTAAGCGACTATGCCTCCATGCTTATCGCCTTGCGTTTGTTCATCCTATGACAGAAGAGCTCTTAGAGATAACATCACCACTTGAAGGTAAGTTATTGGCGTATAAAGAAAAAGAAGGTCTAAAGTTCGATTTTTAATGGCGAATAAAGCAATGAGAAAGAATAAGTACAAGGTAATTGTTTTTGATTGGGATGGAACCTTAGTCAATTCTACCGCTCGAATTGTTGATAGTATGCAAAGGGCTTCGTCTCAAATGGGCCTGCCTGCGTTATCTAATTATGTAATTCAGCAGATTATTGGTTTGGGGCTGCCGGAGGCTTTAAAAAGGTTGTGGCCTGAAATATCAGATGAGCAATCTCAGCGCATGCGCGTTGACTACTCTGCTATTTTTTCGTTTCATAGCGAAGTACCCGTGGGATTTTTCCCAAAGGCGCACGAGTTTTTTGAAGAGTTGCATCGCTTAGGTTATATTTTGGCCGTGGCGACGGGAAAGTCTCGTAAAGGCTTAGATGAAATGTTGGATGGCATGAGTGTGCGTGATGTTTTTGAGATTACGCGGTGTGCTGACGAAACAACCTCTAAGCCTGATCCGCATATGTTAAGAGAGATTTTGACTGAGCTTGATGTAACCAGCGATCAAGCATTAATGGTGGGTGATACCAGTTTTGACCTTGATATGGCGAAAAATATTAATATGGATGCTGTGGGAATGACTCATGGCGCTCATGAAAGTAGTATTTTGTTGGCATCGGGTGCGAAGGCCTTGTGCCATGATTTAAATGATTTATTGGAGTGGATAGCGAAAAATGGATGATCAAAATAATGTTGACTACCCAACAAGCAGCAAAGAGTGGAAGTTAATTGAAAAAGTAGTTACCGGCCTGCAGGATGAGCAGCGTAAATCTCGTCGCTGGGGCATATTTTTTAAGCTAATAATGCTTGCTTATGTTGTGGCAATATTCTTTGTTATTAAATCTCCTTTGGGAGCGGCTGTTCCGGGCGATCAGCCTTATGCTGCAATCATTGAAGTCAATGGCGTTATTGCGACTGATCAGGACGCCAGTGCTGATAATATCATAACAGCGTTAAGAGAAGCCTTTGAGGATGAGCAGGTGCTTGGGATCGTTCTGCGGATTAATAGTCCAGGAGGGAGTCCTGTGCAGTCAGGCTACGTTTATGATGAGATTGTGCGTTTAAAAACAATACGTGAATTGCCTGTTTACGCAGTTATTGCTGACTTAGGTGCTTCGGGCGCTTATTACATTGCGGCGGCGGCTGATGAAATCTATGCCGATAAAGCCAGCTTGGTCGGTTCGATCGGGGTTGTTGGGTCTAGTTTTGGTTTTACGGGCGTTATGGAAAAACTCGGTATTGAGCGTCGATTATATACAGCAGGTGAGCATAAAGGGTTTCTTGATCCGTTCTCTGTGGAGAATCCAGAAGAAAAGAAATTCTGGCAAGGTGTTTTGAAGGTTACTCATAATCAGTTTATCGAACAGGTACGCTTAGGGCGCGGTGATCGCCTAAAAGAAACCCCTGATATGTTTAGCGGCTTGGTGTGGTCAGGTGAGCAAGCACTCGAAATGGGATTGATTGATGGATTATCTTCCACCAGTGCGTTAGTTCGTACTAAATTTAATACGGAAGAGATGGTAAACTTCACTCTACAGAAAGATGCCTGGGAATCTTTGGTACAAAAATTAGGTGCTAGTATTGGCGCTGGTTTAGCAACTGCAGTGACCGGCACTAGCCTGCAACTGCATTGATTTGTATATAAATACTGAAAAAAGGTTAAATAATTTTGACACAGGATAAGCGGATGCCTATTATGTCGCCATCTATGGCTGAGTTAGCCTTACCTAGACGTTTAGACGTGATTAGATTTGTAGATAATGAGACGGTTTTAACCGGTTCTTTGGATGTAAATTTGTTTAAACGTTTTCAGGAAGCTGTCGAAGATGTGAATGGGCCGGTTGATTATAAATTGGTCTTTCAGCGTGATGTTGAAAATCACATGTTCATTGATGGCGAATGCTCAACAAGAGCTACTATGGTATGTCAGCGTTGCTTAGATGCTGTGGTAGTAGGTGTGCAAGGGAAGTTCCAGATTGGATTAGCGTTCTCTGACGAGAAAGCGAAACATCTGCCTAAACACTACGAACCGGCGATCATGGATCACAATGGCAACATTGACCCGTGGGAACTGGTTGAAGATGAGCTAATATTAGCACTGCCAATGTTTGCATATCATGTAAACGGTGAGTGTGAGATAAAGCAGCCTAAGGCTGATACGGAACAGGTTGAAGTTACGGAAAAAGATGATAATCCTTTTGCCGTGCTGCAGCAGTTAAAATCGAAATAGCGTTAAGTTAGGAGCCTACAAAAATGGCTGTTCAAAAAAGTAAAGTAACACGTTCACGTCGTGGTCAGCGTCGTTCACACGACTCTTTAGAGTTTGCAACTCTTTCTACTGATCAGTCGACTGGTGAAATTCACCGTCGTCACCACGTTACTGCTGACGGTTTCTACCGTGGTAAGAAAGTCGTGGAGACTGGTAACGACGAATAAGTCATGACGTTTACTCTTGCAGTAGACGGTATGGGCGGGGACCTCGGTCCCCGCGTTACTTTTCAAGCCGCGCAGCAAATTCTTGCCGAGCGTAGCGATC
>JBNMOT010000045.1:0-22714 GCA_051275515.1 Oleispira sp.
CCTGATCGAATCCTCGTTTATTAGGCGTCAGCGCGGCATAGCGCACAGACTCTTTACGCGTAATACCCTGCATTACTGCTAAAGAGTCAGCCATTTGTGGCACCCATTTAGGGGAAACAAAACTGCCCGCTTCAATATGAGAAATTCCGGCTTGGGCTAAGCGCTGAATCAGTTCGATTTTATCCGCGGTAGAGATAGGCTGCTGTTCATTTTGCAAACCATCTCTTGGGCCGACTTCGACAATGCGCACTGAGTCTGGATACTTTATTTTTTTTCCTTTCATCATGCTTCATTCTCATCTAAGAAAGAAAGAATCTCACGACCTTCGTCGATCAGATCACCTTGCTTAAAAAATATCTCGGCGATGATGCCGTCATG
This sequence comes from Oleispira sp., assembly GCA_051275515.1. Classification (GTDB taxonomy): domain Bacteria; phylum Pseudomonadota; class Gammaproteobacteria; order Pseudomonadales; family Oceanobacteraceae; genus Oleispira. Next base: position 379 of record JBNMOT010000045.1, read on the forward strand.
GGGCGCCTTGATGGTATGCTCCATTTTCATCGCTTCCATGATGACAAGAATATCGCCACTGGCAACAGCATCACCCGCTTGCACACGAACTTCGGTAAGACAACCATTCATAGGGGCATGTAAGCCATGATCATTTTCTTCTTCGCTTTGGCTGATGGTTAAACGCGAAGGCCGAATAAACTCTGTGCTGCCATAAAGACTGTGCACTTGGACTTTATCGCCGCTGAGTAGCACCTGCGCTTTGATGGATTGATTTAAGCGGTTTTTATTCGTGCTATTGGCATCAATACTTTTAATCATCAAGCTCAGATCTCTTGAACTTAAACCTTTTGAGTTTAAATCTATTGAGCTGGACGAAACGGCTAGATCAGAAGGTGCTTGAATAATATAACGCTGCTCGCCCATTAATACCGAATAGCTACCGGAAGGAAGAGGCTGAATTTGTATGTTGCTTTCTTCTGGCGTTAACAAAATAATCGGATCGCTATGACTGCTATTCAAGCGCCAGCCCGTTTTCATTTTCCAAGGGGAGTGAACATCGTTCGACTGAATTGTATTATTACCCTTCTCTTCTAAACGCTGGCGATATAAAAACCATGCAGCAAAAATTTGATGCAACTGTTGCTGCTGCTCGGTTAATACGCCACTGGCTTTTATGGCCTCGGCATTATCTTCGACAAAGTGAGTATCTAACTGTGCTAGTTCAAATGATTCAAGACCGATGAGCTTTTCTAAGTAACGAACATTGGTGGTTAAACCGGTAATGTGCGTATGGTGCAAAGTATTTTTCAGTTTGCGAATGGCCGTACTTCGATCCTTACCCCAAACGATTAACTTGGCAATCATTGGATCATAAAAAGGGGACACTTCATCCCCTGAATCGACCCCGGTATCCATCCGGACACCTTGTTCATAATCTAATGAAAAGCTACTGGCTTGTGGGTAAATAAAATCATCAATTTTGCCTGCGGTTGGCAAAAATCCGTTATCGGGATCTTCTGCATATAAACGCACTTCAATGGCATGACCCTGAATTTTCAGATCATCTTGGGTAATCGGTAAAGGCTCGCCTGCGGCCACATTAATTTGCCACGCGACTAAGTCTTGCCCAGTAATGTATTCAGAAATAGGGTGTTCGACTTGTAAACGCGTATTCATTTCCATGAAATAAAATTCGCCATTTTCATACAAAAACTCAACCGTACCGGCTCCGACATAACCAATAGCATGGGCTGCTTTTAGTGCGGCTTCGCCCATCGCTTTACGAACAGATTCGGGAAAGTTAGGTGCCGGTGCTTCTTCAACAATCTTTTGATGACGACGTTGAATTGAGCAATCCCGCTCAAATAAATAAACACCATTGCCTTGCTGATCACAGAATAATTGAATTTCAATATGGCGCGGTCTTGCGAGATATTTTTCAGCTAATAAGTGGCTATCGCCAAAAGAATTTAAACCTTCGCGTTGCGCCCCTGCAATATCATCTTCAATGCCTGCTAGCGATTCAACAACCCGCATGCCTTTACCACCACCACCGGCGGAAGCTTTTAATAACACAGGAAAGCCAATATCAATACAGGCTTGTTTAATTCTTTCAACGGATTGATCTTCACCATGATAGCCAGGCACAAGAGGAACGTTCGCGGCTTCCATGCGGATTTTAGCTTGAGCTTTCAAACCCATGGCTTCCATTGCGCTGGCCGGTGGCCCAATGAAAATAATCTGATTGTCATCGCACAGCTGTGAGAAGGGCGCATTCTCAGATAAAAACCCATAGCCAGGGTGAATCGCTTGGGCACCAGATTTTTTTGCGGCTTGAATAATATTTTGGCCACGTAAGTAACTGTCTTTAGGCGCGGCCTCACCAATCCAGATCGCTTCATCCGCAAGCTGAACGTATTTCGATTGCGCATCGGCGGTTGAATAGACCGCAACGGTTTGGATGCCCATCTTTTTTGCCGTATGAATAATGCGGCAAGCAATTTCACCACGATTGGCAATTAGGATCTTAGTGATCGAGGCTTTTTTAATTGTGGGTATTTTTATGGTCGAAGAATTCATTTTGTTACCGCCTTTATCCAGTTAGCAGGGCGTTTTTCTAAAAAGGCGGATAAGCCTTCTTGACCTTCTTCGGATACACGAACTTGTGCAATAAGGTCTCGAGTATGATGCTTAAGATCATCGTCTAGTTTTTCATTCACGACTTTCTGTACTAGTGCTTTACTAATGCCCATCGCTTTCGGACCGTTATTAAGCATCAATGAGACTATTTCATCGACTCGGGGTTTGAGTGCTTCCAAAGGCACGACTTCGTGTACCAAATTGAGAGCCAGTGCTTGTTCTGACTTGATCACTTCTGCCGTAATAAAGTAGCGGCGAGCTTGGCGTTCACCGATTGCTTTTACAACATAAGGACTGATAACCGCGGGTATTAATCCAATTTTAACTTCACTCAAACAAAAAATGCTTTTCTCGCTGGCGATGGCAATATCACAGCAAGCGATAAGCCCAATAGCACCGCCATAAGAAGCACCACTAATTTGGGCAATGGTCGGTTTGTTTAAATGATAAAGCGAACTCATTAATCGAGCGAGCTGCCCGGCATCTTCTCGGTTTTCACTGTAATCAAGATCGGCCATACGGCGCATCCAATTAAGATCGGCTCCGGCAGAAAAGTGTTTTCCAGCGCCCGTGAGTTTAACGACTTTGACATCATCATTAAGGCGGCAGTCGTCTAACGCCTCAATTAATAAGCTAATCATTTCGTCATCGAAGGCATTATTAATGGCCGGACGGTTTAACGTCAGTATGGTTACGCCGTGATCATGTTCAATTAATAACGGAGATGGCGCTATTAGAGACGAATTATCTGTCATGATCTTCAACCTCTACATTCTAAAGACGCCAAACTGCGTCTCTTCGATCGGTGCATTTAAACAAGCAGATAGGGCGAGCCCTAAAACTTCGCGGCTTTGAGCCGGGTCAATAATACCGTCATCCCATAAGCGGGCACTGGCGTAATAAGGATGGCCTTCGTCTTCATATTTTTCTAATAGTGGCTTTTTGAATTCAGCTTCTTCTTCCGTAGACCAAGTCTCACCGCGTTTTTCTTTGGCATCACGAGTCACTTGCGCCATAACACTGGCCGCTTGTTCTCCGCCCATGACTGAGATGCGAGCATTAGGCCACATGAACATAAAATTCGGATCGTATGCTCGACCACACATACCGTAATTTCCTGCCCCAAAACTTCCCCCAAAGACTAACGTCAGTTTAGGCACCTTGGCACACGCAACGGCGTTCACCATTTTAGCGCCATGTTTAGCAATGCCTTCTTGCTCGTATTTCTGACCGACCATAAAGCCGGTGATGTTTTGCAGAAATAATAAAGGGATTTTTCGTTGGCAGCATAGTTCAATAAAGTTTGCGCCTTTTTGTGCAGATTCTGAAAATAAAATTCCGTTATTCGCAACGATGCCGACAGGGTAGCCATAAAGAGAGCCGAAGCCGCAAACAAGAGAGGTACCAAAGCGTGCTTTGTATTCATCAAATTCTGAACCATCTAATAAACGCGCAATGAGTTCGCGAGCATCAAAAGGTTTCTTTAAATCAGTCGGTACTAATCCGTATAAGTCTTCCGCAGGGTAGAGCGGTTCATTCACTTGGCTTGCAAGATTCATGGCTACGGGTTTTTGCCAATTGAGGTTTTTAACCGCTTGGCGAACGAGGGCAAGGGCATGCTCATCATCTTCTGCAAGGTGATCAACAACGCCAGAGATACGGGTATGCATATCGCCGCCACCAAGATCTTCTGAGCTCACTTCTTCACCGGTCGCGGCTTTAACGAGCGGAGGACCGGCAAGAAAGATGGTGCCTTGTTCCTTTACAATAATGGATTCGTCGCTCATCGCAGGCACATAAGCGCCGCCTGCGGTACAAGAGCCCATCACCGCGGCAATTTGTGGAATGCCGCGTGCTGACATATTGGCTTGATTAAAAAAGATGCGGCCAAAATGATCTCGGTCGGGAAATACTTCCGCTTGCTGCGGTAAATTAGCCCCGCCTGAATCGACTAAATAGATACAGGGTAAACGATTTTTTGCTGCAATTTCTTGCGCACGCAAATGTTTTTTAACCGACAGAGGGTAATACGTTCCACCTTTTACAGTCGCGTCGTTGACGACGATCATGCACTCAACCCCGGAGACTCGGCCAATGCCTGCAATCACACCTGCGCCCGGAATATTGTCAGCATAAACGCCTAATGCAGCGAGCTGACCAATTTCTAAAAACGGTGCGCCTTCATCAAGTAATTTATTCACTCGTTCACGGGGTGGTAATTTGCCACGACTAATATGACGGGCAAGAGACTTTTCACCGCCCCCTTGCTTGATGATTTCAATGTGCTGATAAAGATCATCAACAAGATCAAGGTTGTGTTGTTTATTGTTTTTAAACTCTTCGCTATTAACATTCGCGGAAGTTTTTAATACTGGCATGAGTCAGATCACTCTTGTTATTCGGTGCTGTTTAACATCGCACTATATATTCAGTATCTATTTGGTTTCCGCGAAAATTTCACGACCAATTAGCATGCGACGAATTTCGCTGGTACCGGCACCAATTTCATATAACTTGGCATCGCGTAATAATCTACCCGTCGCATAATCATTAATATAACCATTACCACCGAGTAATTGAATGGCGTCGAGAGCCGCTTGGGTTGCTTTTTCGGCGCAGTATAAAATAACTCCGGCCGCATCTTTTCGCGCAGTTTCGCCACGATCACAAGCGGCTGCTACGGCATACAAATAAGATTTACAGGCATTCATGCTGGAATACATGTCCGCGATTTTTCCTTGTACCAATTGGAACTCACCGATACTTTTACCAAATTGCTCACGGTCGTGAATATAAGGAATCACAATGTCCATACACGCCTGCATGATGCCTGTAGGGCCGCCCGATAAAACGACACGTTCATAATCGAGGCCGCTCATTAAAACTTTTACGCCTTGGTTTAAACCACCCAAAATATTTTCTTCTGGTACTTCACAGTCTTGAAAAATAAGCTCGCAAGTATTGGAGCCGCGCATGCCTAATTTATCCAGTTTTTCGCCTTGAGTGAAACCTTTGGAATCACGCTCAACAATAAAGGCAGTGATACCGTGCGCGCCTTTTTCACTATCGGTTTTGGCATAAATTACATAGGTATCTGCGTCAGGTCCGTTGGTGATCCACATTTTGTTGCCGTTTAAAATGTACTTGTCGCCTTTCTTGTCGGCGCGAATTTTCATACTGACGACATCAGAACCCGCATTCGCCTCGCTCATGGCTAATGCACCAATGTGTTCGCCTGAAACTAACTTAGGTAAATATTTTTCTTTTTGCGCTTGGCTGCCGTTTTTGAAAATTTGATTAACACATAAGTTTGAAAACGCACCATAACTTAAACCAATAGAAGCGGATGCGCGGCTGATTTCTTCCATGGCGATGGTATGAGCCAGATAACCCATATCAGTACCCCCAAACTCTTCGCTTACCGTCATTCCTAACAAGCCCATATCGCCGAACTTTTTCCACAGCTGATTCGGAAAGGCATTTTCTTTATCGGTTTGATCGGCTAAGGGAACGATTTCTTTGGCAGCAAAAGCATTCACACTGGCGCGTAGCATATCAATGGTTTCACCGTGGCCAAAATTGAGTTCTTGGTACGACGACTTATTAGGAGTACTGGTATAATTTGAGGGTGTAGAGGAGGTCATAGTGCATGCCTTTATTAATAATGGTTCAAATTTATTTTTTTGTTTTTTTTATAAGCGAGTTTTCATGTCAGTGATCACTCTGGATTCGTGCTCGTCGAGTTCCATTAGTATCATTTCAATATCGGCTTGCTGTTGTAACAAGCGTTCGCGACTTATCCTGACTTGCTCAATAACCCGTGTATGCTGTTCTTGGTTATTGTCAGCGCTGTTATACAGCTCAATCAGTTCTTTGCTTTCAGCCAAAGAAAACCCTAGCCGTTTGCCGCGCATGATCAATTTAATGGTGATGCGATCGCTGGGGTTATAAATGCGCTTTTGGCCTTCGCGTTTGGGACTTATTAGCCCTTGATCTTCATAAAAACGAATGGCACGGGTTGTGGTATCAAACTCGTGCGCAAGCTCACCAATCGTATAGGTTTTAATGGTCATTTTTAGTCGGGTTTCTGTTGGCTACAAGTTGATTATTAAACATTACCTTTACGTTAACGTAAACTGTGAGGCAGGTCTAGTTCTCTGTTAAGTTATCATTGAACATTATGTTTTTTGGCAAAGGGTAATGGTTGACCAATCAGTGTGAAAACGTTAATTTTTTAGCCATCGATATGCTACTTTGGCAAGAAAGAGATAATACAATGAAGTTATACGATTTTAAAATGGCCCCCAATCCCCGTCGCGTGCGACTATTTTTAGCTGAAAAGGGGATCTCTTATGCAGAAGCGGGCATTGAAGTTGTCAATGTGGATATAGCAAAGGGTGAAACTTTCAGTAAGGAATTTCGTGAAATCAGCCCTTATGGTGGTTTGCCTGTTTTAGAGTTGGATGATGCTGGGCCTGAGGGAAAGGTGCGCATCAGTGAATCAATGGCTATCAGTCGTTATTTTGAAGAGCTTTATCCTCAGAATCCTTTAATGGGCACGGATGCCAAGTCGAAAGCCTTGATTGAAATGTGGAATCGACGCATTGAACTTGGCCTGTATAACGCTATTGCGTTTTCATTCCGTCATGGCAACCCTATGTGGAAAGCGGTCACTACTCAGGTAGCGGAGTTTTCTGAAGTGAGTGCCGTTGATGCGGATAAGCAAATGCATAAATTGAATAAGCGCTTAGCGGAATCTGAATATGTTGCCGGAGATACTTTCTCAGTCGCAGATATCACCGCCTTGTGTGCGATTGATTTTGCCAAGGTCATTAATCGTCGTATAGATGAGGAAAAACATCCTCATCTTGCGCGCTGGTATAAGTTAGTGAGCGAGAGACCTTCTGCTAAGGCTTAGTCTTGCTTGACTGAGTCAACTATTCATTGTGACCAAGTCGCACCAATATTCATCGCTTGAAAAAGCTCTGCATCAAGTCTGTTTTGTTGCAGGGCGCGTTTAAGTGCTTTTGGTGGCTCATCAACGGCTTCCGCGGTTAATACAAAGGTATTCCAATGAATACCGAAAGCTGACTTGGCATTAATATCTTTAAATATTTCTACTGCATCCAGAGGGTTTACATGCTGAGATTTCATAAACCATCTTGGTTCATAAGCACCAATAGGAATCATCGCCAAATCGACTTCCCCTAATACTTGTCCAATCTCTTTAAATTGGAATTCATTGTAGGCGGTATCCCCTCCAAACCACGCCGTAAAACCTATTGCAGTTTCTGTAGCAGCATCGGGCCAAATAAAAGCCCAAGACGCCCACAGGCTTTTATTGGTATCAAAGAAACTTCTTCGAGACCAATGTTGACTGGGTTGAGCTTGCACGGTGAGTTCACCTATTTTGAATTCTTGCCACCAATCCATTTCATGTAAATTCGTGATGTCATACTGTTCAAACCACGCTTTTAATCCTAAGGGGACCAGCCAAAGAGGTTGAGTGCCCTTTATATTTTTTACAACGCTTGGACGGGTCAGGGCTTTTACTGAATCGACATCAAGATGATCATAATGATTATGAGAAATGACAATGATATCGATATGCGGCAGCTGATCGATGGTCAGTGCGGGTGGGGTATAGCGCTTGGGACCGATACTCTGGGAAAAAGATGAGCGCTCTGAAAACATGGGGTCAGTCAGAATATTAATGCCTCGATACTGAAGCAATACCGTTGAGTGGCCGATGAGAGTCGCTTGTGCAGTATTAAAATCTGGGTTGTGAATGTTAGCTAAATCGGCTTCTTGCCAGCTTTTTGTATAATTTTCCGGGGTACTCGGAAATTCCATTTCATCAAAAAATCGCGCTTTTAAAAATGAGATAAAGCTTGGCTGAAAATCGGGGGGTAAATACGGGTTACGAAATTTATCACCTAGGTGATGCGACGGTGCTTGAGCTATTGATGTTGGCTCTGTTGCTGGGGTCGCGTTTAGCTCAGTCGTTACCTTGTCATTACTTAAACAGGCGGTAGTAGAAAAAAGCACAATACTCATAAAACCCATACGAGAAATCATTGAAACCATATTATCAAGAACCTTTAAAATGAGGAGCGCGCTTTTCTAAGAAGGCATTGACCGCCTCCATATGATCTTCTGTGGCGTGCATGTGAGCTTGCACCTTGGCAGACTCATTGAGTAATTCAGGTAAATCCATCGTTTGACCTAGCTTTAATAAACGCTTTGTCGCGCGAATAACTTGCGGGGGATTGCGGGCAATGTGCTGCGCTAACTCATTCGCACGCAGCATCAAGGTATCGTGCTCAACCACTTCCGAAACTAGGTTCCACTGTAAGGCGGTTTTGGCATCAATCATTTGACCCGTTAGCGCCATTTGTGACGCGCGACTCATACCAATAATGCGGGGCAAAAACCAAGCGCCACCATCTCCGGGAATAATCCCGACTTTAATAAAACTTTCAGCGAATTTGGCTTTTTCGGAAGCAATACGAATATCGCACATGCAGGTTAAGTCACAACCGGCGCCAACGGCCGCACCATTGACGGCCGCAATTAAAGGGATCTTTACTTGGCTCAAGGCTAAAGGAATTCTTTGAATGCCGTTGCGATAGTTGTCGGCGAGCTCTTCACTGGTGCCGGCAAACATGCCTTTTTTATCACGCATGTCTTTAACATTGCCACCGGAGCAAAAGGCACTGCCCGCGCCCGTCAGAATGGCGACGCGAATATCGGTATTTTGATTGAGTTCATCACAGGCCGCAACGATGGCATCAATCATTTCAAATTCTGAAATAGAGTTGCGGGTTTCTGGCTGATTTAAGGTGATCGTCGCAATGTGGTTTTCTACACTGAACTTAAGCACACTGAGCTTAAGTTCAGTAAACTTAGGGATGTCTGTCGCTGGCATATTACTTCCTAAAGGAAATTATTCTATGCCAAGCATCTTATGGGTTTGCAGGCTTAACTTCCACTGTGGATGTTTTAAACAATAGTGTGTGGTCTTTTGGGTATTGCTTTGCGACAAACCTTGGTGAGCATCAGAGGCAATATAATCAAGAGACGCATCGGCCATGGGTTGTAAGTAGCGATGAGTGGCAATGACATGGTCAAAAGAGTCCGGCATTGCTAGCGGTTGCGGATACACCAGCTTTAGTTCATCACACTCAATTAACACGAGTTCCGCGTCGGCCTTAGGACTTAAGCAGATCCAATCAAGTCCTTCGGGAGCGGGTAGGGTGCCATTGGTTTCGACTGCGACTTCAAAACCATAGTCGTGCATTGCCTCTATTAACAGCTCGTCTAATTGCAGCAGGGGTTCACCGCCGGTGCAGACAATATAGGGAGAACCTTGAACCTTGTTCTTAAGAGGGCCGTTCGTTTTTGGTGTTGGCTTGCCAGGCCATAAAGCACTAATTAATTGAACAAGCTCTTGAGCAGAATATATTCCGCCATTTTCACCGTCGGTGCCGACAAAATCCGTATCGCAAAAATCACACACCGATTGCGCACGAGATTCTTCTTTACCATTCCACAAATTGCATTTGCTGAAACGGCAGAAAACAGAAGGGCGGCCTGCTTGGGCGCCTTCTCCTTGTAGAGTATAAAAAATCTCTTTTACGCGATACGTTTTTGTCATTACTGATTACTTAATTAATTAAAGGGTTCGTGCTAGAGGTCTAAACTTCGTAAGCCAATGGATCCGTGACCTTGTTTAATTCAAACGCTTCTAAACGCTCGACACAAGAACCGCATTTACCACAGGCTTTTTCACGGCCATTATAACAGGTCCAAGATTTGCCGTAGTCTAAGCCCATTTTAAGGCCATCGGCTAGGATTTCTGATTTGTCGCTATTTAAATACGGCGTCACGATATCCACAGGCTCATAGTTAGCCAGCTTAGCGACCTTGTTCATGGCGTGGACAAAGTCAGGGCGACAGTCAGGATAGATAGCATGATCACCGGAATGAGCACCGTAAAAAACTTTATTGGCGCCAATATCAACCGCATAACCAATCGCGAGTGAGAGTAAAATCATATTGCGGTTGGGCACGACGGTCGATTTCATACTGGCCGATTCATAATGGCCTTCAGGAATTTCCATATCCGACGTCAAAGAAGAGCTCTGCAATAACTGGTTAATCGCGGTGATATCGATGATCTTATGATTGATCTCTAATGCTTGGCAGGCATCGCTGGCGAATACAATTTCTTTATCGTGCTTTTGGCCATAATCAAAGGTCAGGGCGTAAAGGTCATACCCTTCTGCTTTGGCTTTATTCAAAATAGTATAAGAATCCATACCGCCAGAATAGATAACAACGGCTTTGGACTTGTCTTGAATACTAGGGGACTGCTGGCCAGACATAAGAAATCTCACTGCTTAACTAAATAGGTGACTGTTTGGATAAGAAAATTTGGCCATTATACCGTTGGCCATCAATTTTTCCATTCTACTACATCTGTGGAGTATCTGTTCATTAAGAGGCGGTTGTAGTAGAATTTGCGCCCTAAAATTTTTATTTTCATACTCCAAAATTCAATCTCCAGCTCAATATGAGTTGCAATAGCGAGAGCATAACTATGTCTGACATCAAAAAAGTGGTGTTGGCGTACTCCGGTGGTCTGGATACGTCTGTAATTGTTAAGTGGCTTCAAGAAGAATATAACTGCGAAGTTGTAACCTTCACGGCTGACCTTGGTCAGGGCGAAGAGGTTGAGCCCGCGCGCGCGAAAGCGGAAGCGTTAGGCATTAAAGAAATCTACATTGACGATTTACGTGAAGAATATGCCCGTGATTTCGTCTTCCCAATGTTCCGTGCCAATACTATCTATGAAGGTGAATATCTTCTAGGTACGTCGATCGCTCGTCCATTGATCGCTAAGCGTTTGATTGAGATCGCTAACGAAACGGGCGCGGATGCAATCTCTCATGGCGCGACGGGTAAAGGGAACGACCAAGTACGTTTCGAGTTAGGCGCTTATGCGCTTAAGCCTGGCGTACAGGTTATTGCACCTTGGCGTGAGTGGGACTTAACGTCTCGCGAATCTTTAATGGCGTATTGCGATAAGCACGGCATTGAAGTTGAAAAGAAAAAAGGCAAGAAGTCTCCTTATTCTATGGATGCTAACTTGCTGCACATTTCTTATGAAGGCGACATTCTAGAAGATCCTTGGAATGAACCAGAGGAAGATATGTGGTTGTGGACTAAGTCGCCTGAAAACGCGCCGGATGAGCCAACGTATTTAACGCTTACTTTCAAAAACGGTGACCCAGTTGCGATTGACGGTATTGATAAGTCTCCGGCAACGATAATGGAAGAATTAAACAAGACTGCTGGCGAAAATGGCATCGGCCGTGTAGATATCGTAGAAAACCGTTATGTGGGCATGAAAGCTCGCGGTTGCTACGAGACTCCAGCCGGTACGGTTCTTATGAAAGCACACCGTGCCATTGAATCAATCACACTAGACCGTGAAGTGGCTCACTTGAAAGATGAGCTGATGCCTAAGTACGCCAACCTTATCTATAACGGCTACTGGTGGTCTCCTGAGCGTTTAATGCTGCAAGCGGCTATCGACAATACTCAAAGTGTTGTTAACGGTGATGTGCGTCTTAAGCTGTATAAAGGCAACGTGATTGTGGTGGGTCGTCAGTCTGACGATAGCTTGTTCGACGAAGCGATTGCGACGTTCGAAGACGATGATGGCGCTTACGATCAGAAAGACGCTGCTGGCTTCATTAAGTTGAATGCTTTACGTCTGCGAACGGCTGCTAAAAAAGGTCGCAACCCTTTAGGTAACTAATTTTTAGGTAACTAATTTTAGTTGACTAGGGTTTAAAACCTTTTTAAAAAGAACCGCATGCATAGCAATATGATGCGGTTTTTTTGTGTCTATTATTTAGTATTGATCTATATCAATGGATTTTCTAAAAGTCTTTGACCTATGTCCCGCACATAGGTGTACCTTTAATAGTGTAAGTATTTTAAGCCAAGCTTCAGCAAGTTTTAAGGAAGTAAGAATGACGGTAGCCAATGCCCGTGAGGTAGAAAGCAACAGCAACTTAAGCACTAACTTAAATAGTGCTGAAATAGAGCTATTGATTGACGGCGCGAGTTGCGGAAGTTGTGTCAATAAAATTGAGTCGGCATTAAAACAAGTGCGTGGCGTGGATCGCGCAGACATGAATTTTGCTCAGCGTACGGTCACGGTTGCAGGCAAGGTAACCCCCGCTGCATTGATCAAAGCCGTCGAGCAAGCGGGCTATCACGCCAAGATGAGCACCGCTGCAAGTGAAGATGAGGCTTTAAGCGAAAAAGAAGCCGCCGACGAGCGCTATTACAAACGTTTATTACGTGACATGAGTATTGCTCTCGCATTGGGCATACCGCTGATGGCTTACGGTCTTATCGTGGGCGACATGACGGTGAGCACGCTATCCGAACAATTAGCGTGGCTAGTCGTTGGGCTATTGACCTTAGGCATCATGGTATTTTCGGGTAAACACTTTTACCTCGGCGCGTGGCAGTCGTTTAAACATCATTCCGCCAATATGGATACCTTGATTGCCCTAGGAACAGGCACCGCTTGGTTGTATTCCATGGTGGTGGTTTTGGCCCCAGAAGTGGTGCCGGAAATGGCTCGTCATGTGTATTTCGAAGCGACGGCGATGATAATCGGTTTGATTAATCTAGGCTTGGCGCTGGAGTTGAGAGCCCGTGGCCGTACTTCTGAAGCCATTAAGCGCCTTATCGGTTTACAGCCTAAAACGGCGCGTATCATTCGTGAGGGACTCGAAGTGGATATCGCCATTGATCAAGTATTACTGAACGATATCGTGCGTATTCGCCCGGGTGAAAAGATTTCTGTAGACGGCGAAGTCATTGACGGTCATAGCACGGTCGACGAGTCGATGCTAACGGGTGAGCCTATGCCTGTAGAAAAAACAGTCGGCCAAGAGGTGGTTGCGGGCACCCTTAATAAAACCGGTGCTTTGTTGTTTAAAGCGACACGAGTAGGCAAAGATACCGCGCTGGCGCAGATTATTAACATGGTCAAGCGTGCGCAAAATTCGAAACCCTCCATTGGCCGCTTGGCGGATGTCATTTCAGCGTATTTTGTGCCCACTATTATGATTATTGCCGTGGCCAGTGCTTTGATCTGGCTAAACTTTGGGCCGGAGCCGGTTATTGCGTATGCCATTATATCGGCGACCACGGTACTGATTATTGCGTGTCCTTGTGCGTTGGGACTGGCAACGCCCATGTCCGTCATGGTGGGCGTGGGGAAAGCGGCCGAAGCGGGAGTATTGATTCGTAATGGCGAGGCGCTGCAAACGGCCTCAAAGATCACTGCTATGATTCTCGATAAAACCGGTACCATCACGTTAGGGGCGCCAAAAGTGACGGATGTGATTTTAGCCTCAGGATTTGACGAAGCCGCAGAGTTTGACGAAGCGACAGTATTAACATTAGCTGCCGCATTAGAACGTGGCTCAGAGCATCCGTTAGCCATGGCCATTGTCGAATCGGCACCAGAGTCAGAAGCAGGCTTAGATAAAGTCAGTCACTTTAAAGCCATAGCGGGTCAGGGTGTGCAGGGGGAAGTCGAGGGTAAAACGTTACTTTTTGGTAATGAAAAATTGATGCAAGAGCACGGTATCGAGCTGGGTGATTTTGTTGATAAAGCGCAAGCCTTAGCGGCTGAAGCCAAAACGCCGATGTACTTTGCCATCGATCATAAATTTGCCGCTATCATTGCCGTTGCCGATCCGATTAAAGAAGACTCTATCGCAGCGATTAAGCGCTTACAAAAAAATGGTATTCGAGTCGTTATGCTTACCGGTGATAATCGAGATACTGCCAAGGCCGTCGCCAACAAAGTAGGCATTACTGAGTTCTTCGCCGAAGTGCTGCCTGAGAAAAAGTCTGAAAAAGTACAAGAGCTGCAACGGCAGGGTGAGATAGTAGGCATGACAGGGGATGGCATTAATGACGCGCCCGCATTGGCCATTGCCAATGTTGGTTTTGCCATTGGCACGGGTACGGATGTCGCGATTGAAAGCGCTGATGTGACGTTAATGCGGGGGTCGCTGCATGGTTTGGCAGACGCGATTGCCGTGAGTAAAGCAACGCTTAGAAACATTAAACAAAATCTATTCGGTGCTTTTATTTACAATATTGCAGGTGTGCCATTAGCGGCGGGTATTTTATATCCCTTCTTTGGTCTGTTACTCAGCCCTGTTATTGCCGGCGCAGCGATGGCATTTTCATCATTAACCGTCGTCACCAATGCGAACCGTTTACGCTTTTTTAAAGCGGAAGACCATTAATCAGCCTTGACTGAAAATTATAGAAAATAGGAGGTTTTATGATGATGATGATAATCAACCTGATTGGCTTGCTAGTGATTGCCTTAATTGTGTGGTGGTTCTGGCTTTATAAACCAACAGAAGCGGAAGTAGGAGAAAACACTGGTGCACAATGCATTAAAGACGATCCATCTGCCGGCGATGAAGGCAGGAACATATGACTTTCATTGTCAGATGCAAATGTACCGTGGGCAAATAACGGTTCAATAACGCCTGGTTATGGTATACAGGGGATATTTTAAAACATACGTTGATCAACCTGATTAACAGCAGAAAATGGAGCTAATCATGAAAATTGAAACGTTAAGAGATGTTATTCACTGGGCTAGAAAGATGCATTTACAACTCAGTAATCGTTTGTCTGAGAGCCAAGAAAATACTGTAGATGAACGGGCGAAATTAGTTTTATCTTATCTATCCGGTTATGAAAAAAAACTCGCGACAGTGGTAGGTGGTTTTGAAGAAAGAGGCAATGAGCGTGCACTGAATACTTGGTGTATCGAGTATCTTAATACCTTTAAACGAGACAGCGGTGAGTTCTCTGATCAATCATTTGATGATCTAAATGCTCAACAAATCATTGCCGCGGTGGTTGAACAGCATCAGTATTTATTGTCTTTATTTAACTTTTTAGCGATGCAGTCGGTTACTTCCCCTACAAAAGAACTAATGGAATCATTAAGCGCTTTTGAGGAGCACGAGACTATGAAAATGGTGCAGGCGACCAACCGGTTTGATGATATGTAATCAATGGGTTGACGTAAAAACTATTCGGTTGCGGCCATTATTTTTTGCTTCATATAATGCAGTATCAGCATCAGTAAGCATCTGAGTGGTGTTGCGCACATCGGATGGTGGTTCAAAGAGTGTCACGCCACAGCTTATGGTTACGTGTAATACGCTATCTTTATAGATAAAAGGCTCGTCTGCGATGGCTTGGCGAATTCGTTCAAGTAAGTTATGAACGTGATCTTTTTTACTATTAAGAATGATTAAAAATTCTTCTCCACCATAGCGGCCGCATAGATCATAAGGTCTAAGATTATTATTGAAACGCTGAGCTATTTCTTTAAGTACCGCATCGCCTGTTAGGTGGCCGTGAGTATCATTGATTTTTTTGAAGTGATCAACATCACACATACAAATGTAAAGTGGTTGTAAGTTGCGTCTACTGCGCTCTATCTCGCTCGTCATGGCTTTCATCACGGCCCTGCGATTCATCAGCTCGGTTAGCTCATCATAATTTGCTTGAAAAACCATCGCTTCTTTCGCACGGTTTAGCTCATCTTGTAAGCTTAACATTCGCTCTCCAACCTGCAATCGTGCTTTTAATTCTGCATTGTCGAAAGGTTTTGAAATATAATCATTCGCGCCAACTTTAAGCCCAGTTACAACATCTTCAGTATCGCTTCGGCCTGTTAATATAATAATATAGGGCGGGTTGCTGGTATTTTCTTCGCGAATCTTCTTGCATAAGGCTAAACCATTAATCTCAGGCATCTCCCAATCGAGCAATAATAAACGCGGAGCATCATCAGTCTGCCATACACTCAATGCTTGCGCACCATCTTCTACAGGCAGTGGTTCGTAGCCCCACTCACTGACAATCGCAACCAAAATCATTCGAGCAGTAGGATCGTCTTCTGCTATTAATACTTTCATACTATTTCACCCATATTTGCTTTAAGCAAAATGAAATTACGTTCTATTTTGGGTAATACGTCAAACAATATCTTGAGGTCTTCAGTCTTACAGGCATCTTCTATTACTGATGCTAAGGCATTAAGCGATATACCACTCACGTTTGCAGCAGCGCCTTTGATTTTGTGGGCCTGTGCGGCTGCGGTTACGAAGTCTTTATCGATAACGGCTGTTTTTAATAGGGTGATTTGCAGCGCCATGTCGTGAGAGAACGTTTCAACAACTTTACGAATAAGGTCTTTATTATTCATCAAGCGCAGCCTCATGGCAGCCGCATCAAAAATCACTGTTTCAGTTTCTGAATGGGCTTCGTTTAAAGGTTCGCTGATGGCTAGTGTTTCTTTACCGGTATGGTCGTTTTTCGGTAGCCACTGCTGTAATACTTGCAGGAACTTATTCGACTTAAAGGGTTTTGGGACGAAATCATTCATGCCTGCGCGCAAGCATTTTTCTTTATCTTCGGGTAATACATTAGCGGACATCGCAATAATAGGGATGTTGTGATTCAGTAAGCTCGAATGTGTATTACGAATGCGTTTAGTCGCATTATAGCCATCCATTACAGGCATCTTGCAATCCATGAACACAAGGTCATAACGCACAGTCTGTAGCGCTTTTATCGCTGCCTCACCATTCGCCGAGATATCTGCTTGTATACCAAATTCTGTCAATAAGCTCTGAGCAACAAACTGGTTGGTGGTATTGTCTTCTACGACTAAAATACGTGCATTAAAGAGTACCTGTTGATGATCGTGATAAGGCAGAGCGACAGGGGGCTTTGAAGATCCTTTTCTTTCTTTGCTCATTTATACCTATTCCCGACGTTATCATTTAATGATTGTTTGTTCTAAGGGTAGTAAAGGTATTGCATTGCGTCCATGCAGAGTTTTGTTAACGTGAGGGGGAGGAATAATTATGCAGGTTAAAAGTAAAAGCGACTGCTAAGTTGCAGATGAGCCGCTTTTAAAGGGGCTGTGTGATCTTTAGCCCGTACCATACAAGCTTTCTTGCATATGCAAACAAGCATACGCGGTAATAAACGCTTGTTCTTGGAATTGCTTCAACTTAGTCTGCTTATATTCCATTAAAATAGGCGTATGTTTCAGTTGTTCTTTAATGCGACTGCCCGTAACAAGTTCAACGTTTATGCCTTCAATCAATTGAATAGCGGCTTCCAGCTTAAAGCCGACGGCACCACCGGCGAACTTTCCTTTCATTGGACGTTCTTTAATAACAACCTTGTCAATTTTATAATCAGTCACTAGCTGCAAGAGCTGACGCTGAAACCAACGCATGTTGTTGGTATCTTGAGTATTGGATATGGTGATTTTGCGTTGACGGACTTCAGGGATGTCCAGCAAACCCATGTTTTTAGACATGATGCAAAAAATGGCGTCATCGCCTTTTAGTTCAACAGCACAAATACGCATAAAGCAGGTTCCACTAATAAATAATTGAAGTCATTATACTCTTTTTTACTGATACCTGTATTGCTGTTTATCGGCGTCTCACGCATGATGGCGGCTATTATTGATAGACAGTATTATAGACTGCAGCGATGGGGTAAGTAACGATGACATGGTTAAAAACTCAGTTAGATACAGTAACTTTTAGTGTATTGGCGGCTATTTTTCTCATTTGGCCAGAAATTGATCTGTGGATGACTAATTTATTCTACAGCCCTGAGCAAGGCTTTATATACGGTGATAATGCCGTAGTACTCTCTGTTTACGAGTTATTTCGCCATGCGCCTAAATTTATACTGCCGCTATTATTGATTATGACCGCCCTGAGCTTTATAAAAGGGCGTTTTGGCTTAGGCACTGATCAGCGTAAACCTTGGGTATTCCTTACTTTGGCGCTATTGGTTGGTCCAGGCATCTTGGTGCATTTAGTGGTGAAAGAAAACTGGGATCGCCCACGTCCACGCTCAGTGCAAGAATTTGGCGGCTATAAAGACTTCATTCCGGCTTTTATCCCCGCGGCGATGATCGCCGATCAACCGGGTAATAATAAATCCTTTGTCAGTGGGCACGCTGCAATGGGCTTTTACTTGATGGTATTGGCGTGGGTATTTCGCCGTCGTAGTTGGTTTTATGCAGGCCTAGCGATGGGGTTTGTTGTCAGCATTGGTCGCTTGGTGCAAGGCGGCCACTTCGCCAGTGACTTAATCTTTTCGGGATTTCTCTGCTATTTTAGTTATCGCTTATTATCGTATTGGATACTCGGCTACAGTCGTATCTTGCCTGACTCTGACCTGAGTGCTGCTCGATCTGATCTAGGCGGTAAGGCAGCATGATCAGTCCATTAGACTATTTCGATAAGCCCCGTGATTTAATTGAAACTCAGCGGCTCTTTCATGGACGGGGTCACGCTTATCCAGGATTAGAGCATGTCAATATAGACTGGATTGCCCCGGCGCTCATTATTACGTTATACGCAGAAGTAGAACGTGATTGGCTAGAGAAGGTTTGCACTCAGCTACAGGTGTTGTTCCCTGAATGTGAAAATTTACACGTTCAGTATCGTTGCCGTCCTAAAGCGCCTTTCGAAGTCATGTTGGGTGAAGAGATTGATCAGTTAATAGCCGTCGAGAATGGCCTTAAATACCACATCCGTTTGGGTCATGCACAAAATACCGGTTTGTTCTTGGATATCGTTAATGGCCGAACTTGGGTGAAAGACAACTGCCAAGGCAAGAATGTATTGAATCTATTTTCGTATACGTGCGGCTTTTCGGTGGCCGCTTTAGCGGGGGGTGCTGAGCGTATTGTGAATATTGATATGGCGAAAGGCGCCCTGTCGACGGGGCGTGATAATCATCGCTTAAATGACCATGATCTTAGTCGTGTGATTTTTCAAGGCATTGATATATTTAAGTCTTGGAGCCGCATTAAAAAATATGGCCCGTATGACGTATTGATTTCTGATCCTCCGAGTTTTCAAAAAGGCAGTGTGGATATTCAACGTGATTATTACAAAATTATCAGTCGTATTCCTCAATTGGTGAAACCCGGAGGAATGCTTATGCTGTGTTTGAACTCCCCAAATTTAGACGATGAATTTTTAAAGCAGCAGGTCATTGAACACTGTCCAGATTGCAAGATGATTGGCAAGATAGAAAACCCTGACGTCTTTAAAGAAGCTCAGCAGGGTAGAGGTTTAAAAGTCTATCTGTATCAGTATTTATGATGATTAGGAAAGGCTAGTTATAAACGTGAATTTTGGAAAGTTTCGACTGCGTCACATTTATTGTTTCAGCTAAATCGTCTTAGCCCATGGGCCGCGTACTTAATGAAAACCATGCTATATTAAGGACAGAATTGATTGATTTATATCGGTGCAAATGAAGGGTAAAGATACATGCAGCGCGTAACCAAAGAAGAATACCCATTAGACTCATTGCAGCGTATCTTAAATGGCGTAACCTTCTTTAAAGAGCTTATTAGTTATGATAAGTCTCAATTTGACGTGCTCATGAGCGTTGCTGAAATTGTGACGGCTGAACCGAATGAAATCATTATAAAGAAAGGTGATTCCAGCCACAGTTTGTATTTTCTATTGCGGGGTCAGTTATCGGTATTTGTTGACGACATAGTAGAAACACCGTCATTGAATCAAATTAATGCGGGCGAAGTGGTCGGTGTGATGTCTATGTTGCTCACTCAGCCTCGCTCGGCATTTATAAAAGCCGATACGCGCCAAGTCCTACTTGCTGGCATTGATTTTAAATATTTTAGCGATATCACCGATTTTAATTTGTTCAGTTTAGAAACGAAACTAACCTTTTATCGCATGGTTGCAGATACTCTACGCTGGACGCTACAACGAAATAAAATTGAAAATCCTGCACACCCTCTGGTACCCCGTCTGTATAAAATACCCCTATTCACCGGTCAAAAAGGTGGCATTGATGAGATAGAAGCGCTCTTTAATCAAGTGCACATCTTAGCTGAGTTGGTGTCTGAGTGGAATGAAACCCCCGTCTGAGTTGTAACGGTTAATCGTCACGTACCCTTCCTCGCATTGATTTTGTATTGCTGTGCTTGGTTTTTTTATCCATGCGCTTATTTTGTGAAGAGCGGCTAGGTTTGGTTGGGCGGCGGACTTTATGTGTAATCGTTGCAGAACGCACCAGCGCGACTAGACGATCTAATGCGGCTTGGCGGTTAAGTTCTTGGCTTCTATGTTCTTGCGACTTAATGATGATAATGCCGTCTTTCGTAATGCGGTGATCACTCAATGCTAATAGGCGTGCTTTATAAAACTCAGGCAGGGTGGACGCTTTAATATCAAACCTTAAATGAATAGCACTGGAAACTTTATTCACATTTTGACCACCTGCGCCCTGAGAGCGCATCGCCGTCAGTTCGAGTTGATCACTTGGAATAGAAACAGCATGTGAAATAAAAAGCACAGTTTAACAACTCACATAAGTAAAACGTTAGTGTATCGTACCGGGGTCGTTTACCCCAAACCTTAGATGATCAGCGTCTTGTATTCGACATATTATTTTGTGTTTCACGCTCAATTTTAATGAAATACTTTTTTAAATAATCAATTAATAACCGCAGTTTTTTTGAAGCGGCGCTGCCCGGTGGGAACACACCATAAATGTCGATGTCCTTTAAGTGATAGTCATCCAATACGGATTCTAACGTCCCCGCTTGAATTTTAGGCCACGCATCATAGATTGGAATTCTTCCTAAACCATGACCCCCTTCTAAAAAGGCCGTACGCGCAGCGGCGTTATTGGTACTAATGCCGCCTTTAACGGCAATACTGTAAGAGCGGTTTCCTTTATTGATCTCGATAACCCCCGACGTCATTTTATAGACCACCCATTCATGTTGTTCTAAATCGGTAGGATCAATGGGACGGCCTCGTTTTTTAAAATAACTAGGAGAGCCGCATAAACAGGTCGGAAGGGTGGATAGCTTGCTGGCTTGCAAACCAGAATCGGGCAGGGGCGCGCCTCTAATTGCGAGATCAATACCTTCTTGTATAATATTCACCACCTCATCGGTGAGCATGACATCGAGTTCGATTTTAGGATAGAGGCGTCTAAAATCATTCAACGCGGGAACCACCATATGCAAACCCACATTGACAGGACAGGTAATCTTTAACAAACCTTCGGGTTCATTTTTTAAATTTTCTATCTGCTGATTCGCGGTATTGGCTTGGTCGGCAATAATGCGACACGACTGATAATACTCTGCCCCCGCTTCGGTTAATGCAATTGAGCGAGTAGAGCGGTTAAGCAACGTTACCCCCAGCTGAGTTTCAAGCTTTTTAAGGTGATAACTGACCACTGCGCGCGATAAGCCAATGTGCTTTGCGGCTGCGGTAAGGTTGCCTTGCTCGACGACTTGGGCAAAAACCACCATGCTTTTGAGTTGTTCGAAAGATAGATTCATCCGTTATTGTATCAATTATTCGAACAATGTTGTCTATTTTCTGTGTATTGTTAGAAATGATTTGGAGGCATACACTGGTTTCAAGTTCACACACGACGAGACGCAGATTATGACAACACCACAAACAGCTAAAAACGTATTAATGGTTTTAACCTCTCACTCAGAACTGGGTAATACCGGCGAAAAGACCGGTTTTTGGGTTGAAGAGTTCGCTTCACCGTATTACGCCTTTATCGATGCCGGTATCACGGTAACCTTAGCGTCTCCCGCAGGCGGACAACCTCCCATCGATCCAAAAAGTGAATCAGAAGATTTTCAAACCGCGGCGACAAAACGTTATGATACAGACAGCGCCGTACAAGCATTAATGGCCAATACTGAAGTATTAGCCAATGTTGACGCCGCTGATTTTGACGCTGTATTCTATCCAGGGGGTCATGGACCGTTGTGGGACCTGACGGATAATACGGTTTCAATTTCTTTAATTGAAAACTTTTTAGCCGCTAATAAACCCGTTGCTGCGGTATGTCATGCCACCGCTGCGTTCTTAAATATTAAAGACGCGGCTGGGGAATATGTGGTGAAAGGCAAAGCCGTAACCGGTTTCACTAATAGCGAAGAAGATGCGGTGCAGTTGACCGACATTGTACCTTTCTTATTAGAAGATGAATTGCTTAAGCGCGGTGGTGATTACCAGAAAGT
>JBNMOT010000046.1:0-22282 GCA_051275515.1 Oleispira sp.
GGGGATTTGTATTTAGTAAAAGTCATTGATGACGGTGTGCCGTCTTTGTTGACTACAAAATTCGCAAATCGCCCTTTGGTTTTTCATAGTTTGCAGACCTGTTATGAGAAATTAAGTGATGCTGGTCTTCACCGTGCATTTGTTGAACAGTCGATGGCGTTTGATGAGATGATTAATCTGGAGGGGGGCATTAAAACTAAAGTAGATCACAGGCCCGTTTATTTTTAGATATACGTCTGTGCAAAGTTTTTTTAACATTTTTAAGTGTCGTTTTTTTTGAGTCGTTCTGTGAGTTTCACCAAATTTAATTTCACCAAGCGTTGTTATTCGGGGGGTAAGTGCAAAGGTTGCCAGCGAGCACTGAGTTCTGATGACGGCATTATGTTAGACATAATTTATCTTCGGGGTGTTTGTCAGCCGTTTTGGCTGAACATTCAGAACAAAAGCGTATAAGGGGCTGTCGGTCTAGAGTACACTGGATTTTAATATTGATGATGTTGAACCAGTCCTTTTAGCTGGCAACTTTGAAGGTAGAATGAATAAACAGAAGATTGCTTATCAAGGTGTATCGGGAGCCTATTCTCATTTAGCATGCCAGCGCGTATTTCCTGATTTAGACGCGTGTGCCTGTGAAGACTTCCAATCGGCGATCCTGTTGGTTGAGCAGGGCGATGCGCAATATGCGATGATTCCTCTAGAAAACTCGACCGCTGGACGGGTTGAAGAAATTTACCGTTTATTACCACAAACACATTTGCAGATTGTGGCTGAGCATTTTGAGCCCGTAAATCATTGTTTGTTAGCCTTGCCTGGGGTGAAACTTGAAGACATCAAAACAGCCAGTTCGCACCCTCAGGCTTTAGCGCAATGTTTTCATCATTTGGCTGAGTTGAATATTAAAGCCGTTGCGGCGGTTGATACTGCGCTATCAGCAAAAGATTTAGCTTCTAACGATTTAACCGGTCAAAATGTCAGCGCACGTTCTCACGGCGCCATTGCTTCGGTTTTAGCGTCGGAACTTTATGGCTTAAATGTGGTGGCGGAAAACTTTCAGGATATCAGTGGCAATACGACGCGTTTTATCGTGCTCGCTAAAAAAGCGACGACTCAGGATTACGACGCACAGCAATACTATATAACGAGCTTGATTTTTTCTGTGCGTAACATTCCTGCAGCCTTATACAAGGCGTTGGGTGGGTTTGCAACCAATGGTGTGAATCTAATTAAGCTAGAAAGTTATATGGATGGTGGGACGATGGAGGCGAGTTATTTCCATATCGATTTAACGGGACACCCTGAGCAGGCGAGTATGAAGCGTGCATTATTTGAACTTAATTTTTTTGCTAAAGATGTTCGAATATTGGGCAGTTATCCTTCACATGGCTATCGCCGTAAATATGATTTTGTCTAGTCGCTATAATTTGATTGTGTGTGAATGTTAAGTTATTAGTTTGTCGTTAATGTAAATTGTTAAAAGTGTATGAATATGATGGATTGGTCGAAGTTATTGCAGCCTCTGAGGGTAGGAGAAACATCAGCTCGGTATGAATATGGCCGTTCACCCTTTCATAAAGATCAAGATAGAATTATTTTTTCCAGCGCCTTTCGTCGTTTAGATCGTAAAACTCAGGTACATCCATTATCTGAAAACGATCATGTTCATAATCGCTTAACGCACAGTTTGGAAGTGAGCTGCGTGGGCCGTAGTTTGGGATTTAGGGTTGCTGAAGGCTTAAAAGCAAACAACCCGTCCTTCCCTGAAGCGATTACTCCTGGGGATGTGGGGGCCATATTACAGGCGGCGTGTTTGGCCCACGACATCGGCAATCCTCCTTATGGCCATACCGGGGAAGATGCAATACGTCATTGGTTTTTAGACGATCAGAATGCTTCTTTGTTGGCCGGATTGAATGATTTAGAGAAAGCTGATTTATGCAATTTTGAAGGAAATGCACAAGGGTTTCGTATTGTTACTCAAGTTGAATATCACCGTTTTAGTGGCGGAATGCGCCTGACACAAGCGACTTTAGGGACGTTTTTAAAATACCCTTGGACGGTAGAGCATGCATCTGCAAGTGGGGCTAAAGCTCATAAGTTTGGGTGTTTTCAAAGTGAGTTTTCCATTCTTAGCAGTATCGCTAATGATTTAGGTCTTATTCCTCAGGGCGTTGATGCGGCCGGTATTACCAGTAAATGGTGTCGCCATCCTTTGGTATATTTGATGGAGATTGCTGATGATATTTGCTATGGCTTAATCGATCTTGAAGATGGTATTGAGATGGGGATTTTACGCTACAGCGAAGTTGAGGCCATTTTGAAGCCTTTAGTGGCCGATGATTGGTATCGTTATGAAGCCGACTTTGAAAATGCCGATGAGCGCAGGCGTTTGTCTATGTTGCGCGGCAAGGCGATGGAAAAAATGGTGGCGGCCGCTAGCCAAGCATTTTTAGATAATGAAGCTGATTTATTGTCGGGAACGCTGAAAGGGGAGTTAAGCGATCATTGTCCTGATGTGGTTAGGGATGTGATTCAAAATGCCAAGTCGTTAGCTCGCGAACGTATCTTTAAAGATCCTCGTAAAACGTCGATTGAAGTGGGGGCTTACTCGACGCTGGCCAATCTATTAAGGGCGTTTTTAGAAGCCGCAAAAGAATTAATTGAGACGGGCCGTTCTACTTTTCGCAATAGTCGGGTGCTTGAGATGATGGGGCCGAGTGCGCCGCAAGCGGATTGGACTTTATATGAAGCTTATATGCGTGTTTTAGATTATGTGGCGGGGATGACGGATAATTATGCCGCTGATACGGCACAACAATTCTCGGGATATAGCCCCCCTGGACGCTAGCTATGCGGGTGGGGTGTGGTTACAATGCGAGCTCTTAATAATTATAAGGTTTGAATAGTTTAGATATTATGGATATTGATTTTCCCTTGATTTTGATGGTACTAACCGTCGTGACTGGTTTGGTGGCGCTTGCCGATAAATTCTTCTTTTTACCTAAGCGTTTGCTGAAAATAAATGAACTAGACGGACAAGGTGCTGATAAACCCGCACTGGAGTCTGCGGCGAAAGAGCCGGTTTGGATTGAGCAATCTAAATCATTCTTTCCCGTTTTAGTGGTGGTTTTTGTATTGCGTTCATTTATTGCTGAGCCCTTTCAGATTCCTTCTGGCTCTATGGAATCAACCTTAGTGAAAGGTGACTTTATCTTAGTGAGTAAGTTTCACTATGGATTGCGTATGCCAGTATTTCGTAATTTACTCGTGGCCATTAATGAACCTGAACGCGGTGATGTCATGGTTTTTTTTCCGCCTCATGATAAGCGTTATTTTATTAAACGCGTCATCGGCTTGCCCGGAGATCATGTGGTGTACAAAGGGGGTCAGTTAATTATTAATGGCGAAGAAAAGAGTATCGTCATTAAATCTGAGAAGCCTAAGCATCGTCCTATTAAATACTTGCTAGAAGAAACGTTAGATACGGG
Organism: Oleispira sp.; assembly: GCA_051275515.1. GTDB lineage: Bacteria > Pseudomonadota > Gammaproteobacteria > Pseudomonadales > Oceanobacteraceae > Oleispira. The sequence continues at coordinate 3,486 of JBNMOT010000046.1, forward strand.
CCCACATGAAGTGCAGTGGACGCCCGGAGCGAATTTTGGTGTTGAAGGCGAGTGGACTGTGCCTGAAGGCCACTATTTTATGATGGGTGATAATCGTGGTCGCAGCTCAGACAGTCGTCTATGGCGTAATCCAGCAACGGGTGAGCCGATGCCGTTTGTTCCGGCCGAAAATATTGTCGGTAAAGCCGAAGCGGTGTGGTTGCATTGGGATGATTTTACCAGTATTCCCTCTTTTTCTAGCAATAAGGCCATTGAATAGCGATGGCTAAAAAACGATCAAAGGATTGTCCTTTTTGTCGACGTATGAGGGGGTTGTTGATCTTTACGGCCCTTATGGCAGTGGGGCTGTTTTTTTTATTCAACAGTCTCCCGTAATAAGTCAGTAAATCGCCTCGAAAGTACTAGATTTTAAATTTTTAAGTCGTAAAATAGCCCGCCTATCGTCTTTGTTAGTTGCTGGATAGTTGTTGATGTCTGTTAAATATCGTATGCAGGGTTTTTGTTTCATGTTCGCCGATCAATGGTTTAAAGTTACGCCTTTGTCGCGCTCCAATGATGAACAAATTTCCTTAGATCGTGAGTCTCGACGTATTCAATTGTATTTCTCTAAAACGTGTCCTGTTTCAATTAGAATTAAGCGACATTGTCAGAAATTGGGTTTAAGAGTCGTTGAGAAAGATGTTGAGCGGGTCAACGCGTACCGTAATGAATTGATTCATGGTGGCGGTGAAGTGCGTGTTCCTTGCCTGCGTATCGAGGGGCGTAGCAGTCAAGAGACTCGTTGGCTGTACAGCAGTGTAAAAATCATGCATTACCTTGAGCGTCGTTTCGCAAAGTAACCCGTTGTTTTCTGTGTTCTATGATATAGCTTTTATCTTATTGTCTCTTCTTTATTTGCACTTTTCACTCTTGTTTTTAATACTCACACATCTCTCTCTCTGTTAGTCTAGGGCTTCTATTTTATGAGCCTTATGAGTTTGCCATGCCTGTTCTTGAGTGCGACTATCACCCTCCTTGTCTGTTAGCTAACGGTTATGTACAAAGTATTCTCCCTTCACTCGTTAGGCGGGTTGACTGCACTCATTTTCAGCGCGAGCGTTTGAACACGAATGATGGTGATTTTTTAGATCTCGATTGGAGTAGGAGATCGCCTTCAATCATGGGCAAAACTTTGCTCATTATTTCTCATGGTTTAGAGGGGCATTCGCGTCGACCTTATGTTGCGGGTATTGCGCGAGAAGCTAATATTCAAGGTTGGGATGCCTTGGCTTGGAATTTTCGTTCTTGCTCAGGCGAGATGAATAAAACGCTACGGTTTTATCACAGCGGTGCGACCGATGATTTGCAGCGTGTTATTGAGCATGCTCATGGATTAGGATACCAGCATATCCATTTAGTCGGTTTCAGTATGGGTGGCAATTTAAGCTTGTTGCATGTGGGTCGCCAAGGTCGAGATGTGCCGACGTATGTTAAATCGGTCGTCGCTTTCTCCGTACCTTGTGATTTAGCCGCCAGTTCTCGACGCTTGGCTGAGCGTAAAAATAAAATATTTATGTGGCGCTTCCTCAAAGATCTTAGGATAAAAATTGATGCTAAGGCGGTGGATTTTCCGGACAACGTCAGTATTGACGATTTTCACCAGATTAAAAACTTTCAACAGTTCGATGACCGCTATACCGCCCCCATTCATGGTTTTGATAGTGCGGCCGATTATTGGGCACGCAGCAGCTGTAAACCTGTTTTGAAGGACATTCGAATTCCTGCATTGTTAGTGAATGCGCTAAATGATCCTTTTTTACCAGCATCTTGTTTTCCTTACGAAGACGCGCAGCAAAGCGAGTGGTTATCCCTTGAAGTTCCTCGTTCTGGCGGGCATGTCGGCTTTATTGAACTTAATAATCGACAAGCATATTGGATGGAGAAGCGTGTTGTTGAGTTCATATTGCAGCATTCGTAACAATACGTGTGACTGTGTAAAGATTGTAAATTTTTAGCTGCATTTGAACGGTATGTTTTTTTTAGAATGGGTATTTTGACACTTAAATATTTGATAAGTGTCATGAAAATACTGTGTTGTTTTGATTTGTAATACTGAAGAATAAATTAACGAACGTTACCTACCATTTTACTTAGTTACTTGATCTGGGTGTCAAATGTTATTTATTTACCGTGTCATCGTTATTTTTCTGTCTTTCGTAGCAGCGGCACATTCGACTACTATCGCGGTTCCGATAGAAAATTCATATCCTACGATGGATGAGGCTCAAACAGATAACGCGACAGACTATAAATCTAAAGCGTCATCGGCGAATTCTGTCCAATCTAAATCAGCGTCATCATTTGCGAGTAGCGATAAAACTTCGCAGCCGGTTTTACTGATACGTGTTTCTTTCAATGATCAGGATTTTACATATCCTCGCAGTGAATTTCAAAATTTGATGTTCTCTTCGGATCCAGACGCCAGTAGCGTTACCCGTTATTTTTTAGAGAACTCTTATCAGCAATTTCATATTCAGCCAGCGACAGAAAATCAAGGTATCGCAAATGACGGTATTATCGATATTTTTTTACCCTATGCTCATCCTAACTTTGGCGAGGATTATGGTGCGCGAAGTCAAGCGTTAGTTCGTGATGCTTTAGCAACCGCTGATCTCTATATTAATTTTAGAGCCTTTGACCGCAACTTTGATGCTGAAATTAGTTCGAGTGAATTGTCTATCATTTTTATGATTGCCGGTTATGAAAATGCTTATGGGGGAAGTTCTGCTTCAGAGCCTAATGTTTGGGCGCACAAATCGAATTTAACGGACGCTTCTTATGATGAAGTGTCCCTGACCGCTTTTGCCATGTTTGGCGAGCAGCACCAAGATCACTTAGCCACCATTGGTATTATCAGTCATGAGATGGGGCACCTTATGTTTGCCTTGCCTGATCTTTATGATCGCCAAGGGAACTCAAATGGTATCGGGAGCTGGGGTCTCATGGGTTTAGGCAGTTGGAACGCTCGTGGGGGGTATTCTGGAAGTTCTCCTGCTCATATGATGGCTTGGTCAAAAGAAAAGGCCGGTTTTCTTCAGCCGGAAGATATTACGGGAAATAATTTATACATTGATTTAGTCAGTGCGACTCTCGCGCCTGAAGCTATGAGGGTGTGGTTGGATCCATTTCGCCATGGTGAGCATTTTTTATTAGAATATCGTAAGCATTCTAATCTCGATAGGGCATTACCGGGAGCAGGGTTGTTAATCACTCACATTGATGACTGGGTGGGCTATGGTACTTCGGGTCCACAAAATGATGTTGTTGAGCATAAACTGGTCGACATTGAGGAGGCTGATGGCCGTGATGATCTAGACCAGAGAGAGAATCGGGGTGATCGCTTCGATGTCTATAATGATTATTATGGCCAAGACTATTTTGGCTCATCTTCCTTTCCTACGAGTCTAGATTACCAAGGCAATGCGAGCGGCGTTGAGATCTCAAATATACGAGTGGGTGATCGTGTTCAAGCCAATATAGCATTGCCCTACGAGGAGTTAGGAGACAATTTAGGCTTTGATACCCATGTAGGCGGATCTTGGGGATCAAAAGGTAGGCAGGTCAATAGTTTGATTGCATTGCCTATATCACCGCAACTGTCTTGGGCGCATGGTGTCGATATTTATAGCCCTGGATTGGCGGAATTGAACATTACGTTGTTTGCTAGTTTTTCTGACGGCGTGTTGAGTTCAGAAGTTTATTCGCTGAAGGGTGAAACAGTCGTGAAGGGCTGGAATCGAGTTTCTTTTGCTGAGCGTATCAATTTACGTCAGTATAATAATATTTATATGAAGATTTCAGCGCGTTCAGATTCGTCACGTCCTTTCAACATAGATAATAAAAGTCCGGCGAGTGGTCAAAGTTATTTTGAATCGATGGGTGTTTACCAAAAAGCCAGTTTCGATTTTAATCAACGTTTGTTAGTCGCTAACCAGTCACAAGCTTTTGAATATAAGGTGCCTGATGCAGTAGCGTCTAGTCCTGAAGAGAAAGAAGAGTCATCGGGGGGGGGGAGCCTATCTATTTCCTTAATCATTTTGTCATTGCTTAGTCTAAGAGGTATTGGTGTAAGCGGCATTAAACGTCGTAGATTAGGTTTGTCGAGTTTGTAGATACCACTAGAAACAGAACAGAGCGTTAGCTTATACTCTTCTATTTTAGGAGCGCAGGATGCGCGATTATCTGTTGTATATTTTCTTATTGGCCACGATCGTATTACTCGCGCTGGCCGAACCTATCAGTTCCCAATGGTTGATGTTTGATCGCGATGCTATAAATGAAGGCCAAATATGGCGTTTGTTCAGTGCGCATTTTGTGCATTTGTCTCCTGCTCATTTATTGGGCAATTCCCTAGGTGTTGTTTTATTGGCTTATATTGCCGGTCGCAGTCTTAATAACCTAATCGGCATACTATTACTTGTTTGGTGCTTGCTTGTCGTAGGCATTGGCCTGTACGGATATGCGGGTTATCTTGAGTATTATGTCGGGTTGTCGGGTGTATTGCATGGCCTACTATTGGTTGCGCCTTTTGTATCAATTTTTTACAGTCGCCGAATCGCGGTTTGTTTTTTGTTGGTCATAGTTGCTAAAGTTGCTTGGGAGCAGTCGTCTTTTTACGATGATATGTCTATGGTAGGTGTTATTGGCGGGCGAGTGGAGGTCAATGCTCACTTGCTAGGAGTTATTGCGGGTTTGTTTTTTTTGCTGGTCTATTATGCGTATTCTTATTATTTAAAGCGTTCTGTTCAGTTGGTGAAATGAAATGACAAAGAGTGATGTTAAGACGTTTAAGAACACAGTAATAAAGCGCCCTTGGCAAACCTTGAGCCGTGAAGTCAAATATGACAATCCTTGGATTCGAGTAGAAGAGCATCAAGTGATTAACCCCGCCGGTGGTGAAGGCATTTATGGCACCGTAAATTTTAAAAATACAGCGGTGGCTATAGTCGCTTTATTTGAAAATGGCGATACCTTATTAGTGGGGCAGCATCGTTACCCTTTGCAGCAGTACCATTGGGAATTACCGATGGGCGGCGCTCCCGAGGATGAATCAGTGTTGAGTTGTGCGCAAAGAGAATTACAAGAAGAAACAGGTTTTACGGCGGTTAAATGGCAGCAGATTCTATCGATGTATTTAAGCAATTCTATTACCCAAGAACAGGGCTTAACGTTTATTGCAAAAGGGTTACAAGCAGGCGAGTTGGCCTTGGAAGATACGGAAGATATCAGCTGTAAGCGCGTGCCTTTTGAGCGTGTATTTCAGCAGGTAATGGCCGGTAAAATAACCGATGCTATGACCGTTGCTTCTATTATGAAGGTTCGGCTGTTAGGGCTTGCTTAGGATTTTTGTATGCTTAACCTACCGCAAGTGCTGAAGGTGAATCTGATACTGTCTGATTCTTCTGTCTGTTTCTATATTGTGCCGGGCTATCTTTCGTTTGTTTAATGAAAATTCTATCAAGCGTTCTGCGTCCTGATAAGCCTAGCTGAAGGGCTATTTGCTCTATATTTAGGTCACTCTCTAATAACAGTATCTTTGCTTTGTTTATTCGACATTCAGTAATGACTTGTTTTAGCGATGTACTTTCTTTTTGTAGATGTCGATTAAGAGTTCGAGCGCTGATATGAAAGTGCTCAGCTACCATTTGCTGGCTTGCTTTGAGACTTAACTTATCTTTATCCAATGCACGTTTTATTCGATCGGCTAGAGGGCCTAATCGGGTGAGCTTTTTATATTGCTCTTCTACGTCCCGTTTTATCATATTTAAGATGTGAGGGTTGGTATTATGCAGCCCTTGATCTAAGTATTTTGTGTGAAATTTAATGGAGCATTCGGTTGAATTGAAAACGATGTCTGTTTTCCAAAGTTTGGCATAAACATCGGCATAGCTGGGTTGAGGAAAAGGAAGGTCTATTCCGCTTATGCTCATATCAGCACCGCATAATTGTTTGAGCCACCCTAATAGGATGCCAATCAATAATTCGCTACGATAGCGCTCTTGAGATAAAAAGCTTTCCTCGTTAACCGGCAGTTTAACTTTTATGATGTTATCTCGAGTACGTGTAACGTTTATCTCTAAGTTGTCGCATAATAGTGAAGAGAATTTTTCAAGGTAATGAAGTGCTTCGCGCAGAGTATTTGAGCACAGAAACAAGTGCTGTAATTGGCAGCTGCTTTGTGCTGCCGCTCTTGGTGCAGAAAAGACACATAAAGAGTGAGAGTTACTTGAGCGAATAAGACTGTTTATGAGGGCATCTGCATCTTGCGTAGGAATTCTAGCGTCTGGATCTTTAAGTAATTTAATTAGGCGTGTATTAATCGCCGATTCTGGCTCGATAAGAGGTGCTTTACTGCTCACAGCATCAATGAGTGGGCGAATAAGCGCTACTGAAATTGAACTTTGAATCATAATGACTTACCGGTTCGCTATTATTGTTTTTTTTATTAATGCAGTTATTAAGCAATTTAAATGCCATTGTATTGTGGGTGTTATAAATATATTGCAATAGGCTATAACTTCGATCATTCAAGACGTTTTTTTATGATATCGTCGCAATGTGTTTGCACAATACTGATTAAGTCTATTCTGGCTAGGTGTTACTTGGGGTAACGTAATACTATTGGGCGTAACACTTTGGGGAGTAAAATTGCTGCTAATTAGACGAATTGTGATTATTTTATTCTATTGGCTCATACAGATGTACTCTGTTGCCAATGATGTTTCGAAGTAATTATTGATTCAGCTAGAGAGCGTTTAATACTTGTTGGAAAGAGAGGTTAGTTATGATCTTTCTAGGGTTAAAAGAAGAGATCAGACTCGCTGGCAAGTGGTTATTTATTACCCTTTAATTTAGGCAGTTTAGCGCAAGGGGTTTAGGTTATTTCCCGTTGGGCAATGTTGAAAACACCTCTCTTGATCAAATTTTAGAGTTTGCAAACTCCAATCTTTATCATCTATCTGATTATCGCGAAAGTGGGCAAGGCAATCCTAAAGAAAGGGCGCTAGGGATGTTTAATATCAATTTATATTTTGCGTGTATTATTGAATTTATTGGTTATCGATCTATTTGTATTCGCGTTACTTTGGGCTAAATTATAAGTATCTTTTGCCTGCATATCCGACGTTTAATTATGTGCGAATGTGTTTTAGGATATTGGTCATTATAACTGCGAACCTATTTACTTGGCATTTATGACAACTTAATTTTAAAAAAATTACGCTAAATCTATTTTTTTCAATGCGTTAGCGCTTGTAGGTATTGGAATCGCTCTGGTTAATTCCCCTTGAAGTATCCAGTTTTATATACTTTATCTTGGGAATTGTTATTGGGCTTTACGGCATGGTTAATAAATAAGAAACGTCATCGATATTGGGATTATGTGCATTATTACATTGCTCGTTATTGCATTGCTGCTATGAATGTATGTATTTACATCGCTTATAAATTAGTTTTATTACCAATAAATATTCTCACGAATTCAGCTTTGGTGAGAGTATTTTACAGCAGGCCATTGTTTTAACATGTGATAATTGAACGTAAAAAGAGCGCTGCAAAAGTTGTGGGTTTGGCTATTTTGGGCCGTTAGCTGAGTGATTAGTCAGTGATATCACGGAAATTATCCTTAGCTGGTAGTGTGGTCAAGCAAAGTCAGCTTGTCGTATCATTGCGTTGACGGCGCATGTCTTAAACGAGCCTACTGAGAAGTGTTTCGCGGTGGGTCTGTTGGACGCATTAAGACGGTTGCTCGATTTATGAAGGCTAACAGTAAGCAGCACTGAATTTTACGGAGCGCTTTATGTTAAGAGTTCACTATTTTTCTGTTCAGTGTTGGATGTTGAACGTGTCTAGTCTGCATATAAAGAACTGGATCTGCTAGTCCAATAGCGTTGCTTCAGATACTATTTAGCGGGTCTATGTAATAAAGGAATAAAGCAGGTGTTAGAAAACGGATAACCTAGCATTATTCCTCATTCATGTTAATACAATCTGCGATTATAGCGCTTCTATTGAGCCTTTTAAGTGAGGCATAATGCCGGAATCATCACGTAAATCAAAATTGATTTTTTTCCCTTGCTCATCATGGTTTAATTGAACTGAGGCGGGCAGAAAAATAGGCAGTTTAAAGTCAACGATTACTTTACAGGCCTCACTGTCTAACTTCTTATACAAAGCCGCCACAATACGGGCTTTGCTCCACATTCCATGAGCAATATGCCCTTTAAATCCAAACAATTTTGCGCTTAGAGAAAATAAGTGTATTGGGTTTGAATCTCCAGAAACTAAGGCATAGCGGCGACCCAAGTCAGAAGATAAATGCCAGAATTCTTTGTAGGGGTATGTGGGCAGTGTATTAGGTTCGCTGCTTTTAGGAATAGGCGCAATATCGGTTTTCTGACGAACAAGGTTTGTGCTTATACTCTCCCATACTTTTTGACCCGTAATATGAATTTCTGTTTTTACATCTATGTTATAGCCTTTATCTGTTTTTCTAATGTCATAAAAAAAGCAAGTAACATCCATTTTTTCAACGATATCGATCGCTCTATATTGAGTGATTTCATTGCGAACATGCACCAAGCCCATAACGGCAAAAGGAAAGTCACGCAGTAACATCAACTCTAAATGCAATGGAAATGCAAGTAGGTGAGGCATTGTCATCGGAAGCTTGTTGTTATCTTTTTGAAAGCCACAGACTTCAGAATATTTAGCGACTTTTTTAGTATCTGCGATCACATCACACAGAGTGATGTGGGTAGTGGGCAATATTGGGGACTTGGTTTTGATGCCCTTTGACAATAATGCACGACGATATTGATTAAGTGTGCCGGGAGTTTGAGTTAGTTGCACGCGTGTCGATTGGCTCATTGAGTACTCGGATCTATTATTACGGATCTATTATTACGGATCGATTAAATGCGATCGATCTGTACGCGGTGAGTTTAGAATTATAATGAGTGTCCAGTCTAAACCCCTTGAGCGTTAGACCATTGGCTTTCATTGCGTATGAATAACGTCAGTTTGGTCAATCAATGATGGCCGTTTGCGTTTAGCCACGTCACACTTCATCGCGAGCAAGTTGCGGGATTACTGGTTTTGGGTGATTGGAGAGAGGTGGTTGAGAAGCAGTCCGTTCTTTGGAATTCGCATCGATACGGTCATATTTATATTTCCAATTGCCGCTACAGTGCCATTGATATTGATATCTTCTAAAGTCACATCGTCTATATTGTGCTGTCCTATCTGCATTCTTCCATCGTCGAGGAAAGTAATGGGCCCACTTACTTTCAACTTATCAATTGGGAAGCTTCGAATATTATGGTCAAGTCTTGACCCCATGATTTCGGGAACAAGGTACGGAGCATCAAGGTAAATGTCTAACTCAGTTTCTAAGGTAAGTTGGCTTTCATCATTAATAAAAATAAAGCCGTCGATTAATTCATTACGTTCTCCGTTGCTATCTTTTTGGTAACGCATGCGCATCGACATGGGCCCTGTTGGAATTGCACCGATGTCCCCAGCCAATAATGATAAGTTAGGATCCATTTCTACGTACACATCGACACTGCTTGTGTAGATTGTGGTCGGGTAAAGTTTGACCCGCATTCGCCCGCCAATAATATCACTACCAACAGCAGCATTCAGGGCTGATGTTAGGTAAATGAATTTCTTACTTGGGCAGGATTCTCCTACTTTACAGCCAATTTGGGCACCGGTTACTGGGTTGAAAAAGACAGGAACTACCCCTGCCAATGTAATGGGATCACTTTGTACGCTCTCAGGTGGAATGTTTACCGTGCTTGAGTTTTTAATAGGTGCAAAATTATTTCCAACGCTGACACCTTGCTCGGTTTCGTTTATTGCAAGGTCACTATTAACATCGGCCGCTGATAGGCTTTTAAGCGTTAAGAGCACGTGTTTTTCCATAATCATTCCTCGGAAGTAATTGACCATGTTTGGTCCACCGTCCAATCGTTCGCTATTTTCTCTAACCTCTTGATCTAGAAATTGGGTTTGGAGCGGCAGATTTGCAGAGGACTTTATCCCCGCATCGCCCGATACAAGAGTATATCGATATAGTGAATTCAATTGCCAAGGGCGTATTGGCGTTATCGTAAGCTTGCGATTTGCTAGGGTTATCGCGACGTCCTCTCTGCTCCAGTTACCGTTTTTGAATATTTCGACGATGACCGTATCGGCATTGATTGATGTGGGATTAATATTCTGTGAAAAATCAACCTTGATCGGTTGCTTGATCGGGTGGTTTAAAATTGGAAGTAGGTCATCGTTCACTGGGTCGCCGCCTAAGCATCGACCTTGATTGCCTGATATTAAACTCCCTTCTGATTTGGCGCATGGGAAGCCGGGTTGGGTCGTAAGTGCGAGAGGCGCTTGATTGGTCGGCGCGCCGTCTGGCATTTCGGTGGTATCGGGTAGGCTGAAGCCTTCTTGTACAGGAGATAGTGAATTACCCGCAAGGTCGGTCAAAGCATGGGTAAGATTCAGTGTGTAATCTACGTTGTGGGCTAAAGGTTGGCTCGGGCTAAACGTCACGGCTGAGCCGTTTAACGTTAGTTTACCGTTAATCACCATACCATTTGAGGAAACGCTAACGCTATTCTTTGAAACACTTGAGGGGTCGAGTGGTTCTGAAAAGAAGACGACGATGGGGTCTCCAGGACGCAATGATTCGGAATTTTCTCCAGGAACCCAGCTTTTAACGGTCGGAGAAACAATATCTAAAGGCACGATTGTAATATCACCGGCATTGCGAAAACCTTCTAATCGGAATGAAATCAAACTTGAGGCAGAATCAACACCCAAAATGTCAGGCTCGATAATACCGGTTGCTTCAAGTACTAACAGTCCTTCTTCTACAACGGCGGTGCCCACCAATTGAACGTGCAGCAAGCTTTGGGCTAAGCTGCCATTGGCAATCGTATTATCGGTCGATAGACTTAGATCCGCATAAAGTTCGATTATTCTGGGTGCTAAAGCATTATCTGTATATGGGTTAGGCATCAAATAACCATCTGCATCAGAGAGAAAATGAACGTTTATTGTTTCAGATTCAAAGCCGGCGGAGAGTTCACCGGCAACGTAGACTTTAACACTGGTGCCTGTCAGCTTTGTACCCGCTTCAATGCGCAGTGGTGTACTTTGGTCGCGTTGTTCAAATTCTGGAATGAAGCTTAACTCAGCATAGAGGTTACCTGCTTGAAGGGTCCGATTGCCGATACCCAGAAGGATTGAGTCTAGACCGACGCTGTTATTGGTTTTTCCTGTCAGTAGATGCTCGCCACCGTTGTTTGTCGCTTTCAGTCCGACCCGTTCACGAACACCATCGGGTGGACGTGATGTAATGGGGCTAACGGTTAGTTCTAGCGGTTTTAGAGAGGCATCACTAAGGGTGCTGCGGATGTCAGATGAAAGCACCAATTGATAGTCTTCGTCAGGGTTAAGGTCAGATTTAGGATCAATCGTTAGGCGATGCCCTTTGGCGAGCATCGACGCAACCACTAATTCGCCTTTTGCATTAATCAGTGCAACGGTGCCTCCGTTTTCAGGCAGGCTGTAAATCAGTGAGGCGTTATCAACGGGTTCAGAAAATTGTAGCCGAAGAGTGGACATATCGGTTATCGGGTATTTATCAGACCCTAGTATCGTTGGGCTGTTAGTTGGGCTTTTAGTCGGGCTGTAAGGTGCGATGCGTTGCAGTGAAAAGCTTCCACTGCCGTCGGTTTGCATCATTAAAGGGCCATCGTTTGCAGGGGCCGTGCGGAAGGTCAGAGGTTGACTTGGCAAACTGCCGAGTTGATTGTTGGTAAAGAGCGAATCATTTGAAACTATTACGTAATTTGTCGCAGGTTCAAGTAATGTTTCTGGCGTTAATATTACACCTTGGTTATTTTCAGTCACCTCGGCTGACTTAAAAGATAGGCGCTTTCCATCAGGCGTGACTAATGAATACTGACTAGCAATATCGCTTTCAGCAGTAAAAATCGGCTGGGTGTAGCGCAGAATAACCGACGTACTGGTTGCAACGGATTGCTGTCCAGACGCCGGATAAACAAAATACATTGGCGCTGAGGTCAATGTTGATTCAATTAGGTCCTTTAAGAGCGTTTTTTTTTCGTCGATGTTACAACCGGTCAGCCAGGCCATCGCTATTGCTACGAACAGTATTGTCTTTTTCATGTATTCACCTGTTCACCTGTTAAAATCTTAGGGTTATAGAGCCGCTTAGTACGTGGATATCACCGTCTGTTTTGACATTTTTTGTTGCTGTTTCTGTTCCAAAAGGTGTTAATGAAAAGTCGCGTGCTTGTAATATTTGGTACTGGTAAGCTAGGTCAAATTTCACTGGATAAGCAAGTATTTTGGTCTTCTCAAACAGGGCGCCTACACCTAAGCCAACGACGTACTTATCATTATCGAAATAGTTAATTTCTGGCGATTGTGTGTTTTTTAATGGCGACTTCTCATAGGATAACCCTGTAATAACAAAAAAATTGCCGTTAAATGTAATTTCAGCGCCGATACGGGGTACGACCGTGTCATTAAATGTAAGCTTTAATGCGTCGGATATGCCGGCTTGATCTTTAATGGAGTCGCCTGTGAATTCATTGCTTAGATCAGACCATTTTTGCTGCTCGAAAGTAACGCCAACTCTCCAGTTATCACTTTTATATTGAGTGCCCAGAGTAATAATCTGTGGTTGAAATGAATCGATTGTTGCAACGGCTATTCTGAGGCCTGGTGAAGAAATAATTTGATCTACGGTGATGTTCGATTCAACGGATGTTTTAGTGGTTGATGCTTCTCGGTAGGCCAATGCAGATTCAAAGCCACTTAGAAAACACGTATTTTTAGGACAGAAGGTATCACCGTAATCGAGATTAACGCTCACAATGCCTCTAAGTACTGGTTTTGCATTAACTGAAATTTCTTCTTGTTTCGTTTCTCCAGACAAATCTGAAACGGCATTCAATGTAGCACTGGCTTCAAGTGTAATGCGGATTGCCAGTCCAATATCGATGCCGCGCCATACCTGAGTGCCCATCCCTATATTAAGAAATAAGGGTTCGCGACCATAGCCTAAAAATTGTCCCTCTTCAGACGTTTTGGATTCAAAGCCTAGCATTTCCTCGCCATGTTTCTCTATCCCCGCCATAAAACCGAGTTGAATAGGATGGGTTGTTTTTGTCAGTGAGCTTAAGTTGCTTTTCATACCGATTAGAAGATGTTGAGAGGGAGTATTTGAGACCACATCACCGTCACGGTTTACACCACTGGCTCGTAGTTCTTGTGCTGAATGCATTATGCCAACCGTTAGTTCTCCGCGAGGATCTTTTACTAAGTAAGCCGGGTTATAGTAGCTGGACGATACTTGCGTATTGAACATGGACAGAGACTGAGCAGAGGCAATGTCCGACGGTAATACGCCATAATTAGTACCAATAGTGCCCATGCCTGAATGGGAATGCAGAGCAGCAAGAGACGCGGCAGAAAAAGCTAGGGCTCTTTGGACTGTTATTTTTTTTGTCATGTGAGATCCATTTACAATATGTTGAAACCGTGTAGATCAGCGGTTAGTTAACATCTTATTAAAATGCGTGCTGATGAGTTTCAAGTGGATAAATATACATGCGCCGACGTTCTTAGGGGCTGATCTTTGGGTAAGTGAACCATGGTCAAAGTGTCCAATATAAGTACTTTTAACCCCCGCTAATAATGTTGTCAAAACGCTAAAGATAAGCAATTTTTATATTTATATTCTTCTTCAGAGTCTCATTAAATAATGCTTAATTTATTTTAGCTGAATGCTTTTAATAAAACATGATTTATTGGGTATTAGGTTGTAAGTTTAATGTCAGTAAAAGGTATAAGTAAGAGATGTTATTCTTCTTAGTAGGTTCAGTGGGTTCTGACACAGCAGGTTTTCGAGTTTAATTGCTTATGCCGTGCATTTAAGTCTTCTAAATGATTTTTTTGCTTATTGGATCATTCTGCTTAGGGATAACGTCAGATTGGTCAATCAATGCTTGCAGTCCATGAGTGTTCTGTCAAAATCCAACTCTAATTCAGAGAAAATAACGTATGTCAGGCGGAATAGCGGAACTTCGAGACTCAGGTATTTTATTGCAGTTGGCTTATCAGGCCATGCTGAAATTGGAACTTGATATTCCCTTAATTTTTAATCGGTGCGGGGTTAAAGCCGAGCTACTGCACGATCGTAATGCGCGTACCCCTCATGATGCACAGCATTTATTTTGGCAAGTATTGGAAGAAGTAAGTGGTGATTCGCATATTGGATTGCACTTAGGTGAAAAGATGCCTGTTTATAAAGGGCAGGTTCTACAGTATTTGTTTTTGAGCAGTCCTACTTTTGGTGATGGTTTAAAACGTACCCTTAATTATCAACGTTTGTTAAGCGATGCATCGCTGGTCACATTTGAGATGATTGGGGGGGAGGCGTCTATACGCGTTTCTTCATCCAGTGAAAAAATGAAAGACTTAAGGCATTTGTCTGCCGCAGCGACAATTTCTCTTGTGAAATTTTTTAACTATGTTACCGATGACAAATTCGTTTTAAATCGAGTGCATTTTACCCATAACTTAGAAGGCGATGACCACGAATATCAACGGATATATGACTGTGATGTATCCTTTGGTGAAGCAGAGAATCGTTTGTTTTTCAGTCCTGAAATTTTGTCTATTCCTTCGTTGCATGCAGAGCCGGAATTGCTTCACTTGCATGAGAAACTGGCCAGTGAGCATGTCGCCAAGCTTGAAAGGCAAGATGTCGTGGCACGGGTTAATCGTATCATCGGTGAGATTTTGGAGAAAGGTCAAGTTAATCTTGAGCAGGTAGCGTCTAAGCTTGATATTAAACCCAGAACACTGAGAACGCGTTTGGCTGAGGCGAACACTAATTTTAATCAGTTATTAGCTCATTATCGCTGTAATCTTGCAAAGAGACTATTAGCAAATACTGATGAAACGATTGATGAAATCGTTTATTTAACCGGTTTTTCCGAGCCGAGCACTTTTTATCGTGCGTTTAAGCGTTGGACTCACGTTACTCCGATTGAGTACCGCAACAAAAAAAGCGTCTCTACTACTAAGTAGTGCATTAATATTTAGACTCTTTTAACTTTTTGGCATCTCTGTTTTGCTACTTTATTTTAATAGTCAGCGCTGGTATTTTAGTCAAAATAGGTTCAATGTGGTTAATACTTAAACAGCCGCATTGGAGCACTACAATGAGTCAACTTGATAAAGCAAGCTTAATTCAACCTTTGGTCGAACAAATGGTGACCAAAGAGAAAGATGTTGGTGTTTGGCGAAAAGAGCTGGTCAGTGCTGGTGCATTTTCAACTGAACAGGTGATGGCTTTAGATGATGCCAGTTTGACGTTATCTTATCGTACGATGTTAGCCGTGCAGTTTCAGAGTTTACGAGTTGAGCGCTTGTTAACTGAAATTGAAAAGCATCATGTGGCTTGGACGGTTGATTTGAACGATGACTTTCAACAAGGCGCTATTTGTTATTAATATGTGATCTTATTTTTTTAAGCAGCCTTAAGGCTGTTTTTTTGTGCCTGTCTTTTAATAAATTGTTTAATTAGCTATCGATTGGCCAGTTATTATTTTGACGGCTTTTATTTTAGATAAGTTTATATAAAGCGTCTTCCAGTCTTGACCCTGTTAGGGCATTATTTAACATAATCATTATAAAAATAACGAACGTTAGAAATGCCAGGAGGATATGTGACGCGTATTTTATTATGCTGGGAACTCGGTACGGATTATCAGCACTTAGTATCATTGCAATCTATTGCTCGTTTTTATCAATCCAAGGGTTATGATGTTTGGATTGCAGCCCGTGATGTGTCTAAACTTAAGCGTCTATTTTCAGGCGTGACGATTAATATTGTGGCCGCTCCCTTTGCCGAATCTGCGGCCGAGCTTGGGGTCGAAAAGCAGGCTCCTAGAAGCTATGCTGATTTTTTGCGGCGCTGCAGTTTTCATCAAGCGGATGCACTTTCTGGTTTGGTGAGTGCTTGGCGTAGTCTTTTTTCTTTTATAAAACCTGATCTGTTGTTATGTGATCATGCACCAGCGGCCTTGTTGTCAGCCCGAGGATTGTCGGTAGATGGTAGGGCGGTTGCCAAAGTGGCGATTGGTATACCATTTTCTGTCCCTGATGATAACCGTCCTGCGGGGGTTTTCTTTGCCGGAGGTTTTGCTACCCGTGATATCGTTCGTTTTGAAGATGACCTTGTTAAGGTCATTAACAAGGTGTGCATTGAATTCTCAATTCCTCGCATCAAAAATTTAGCCGATTTGTATGCAGATTTTGATAAGTGTATTTTTCAGACGTATTCTGAGTTAGATCACTATGGCTATCGCAGCGCCGAGCAGCGGTATAAAATATCGTATGTTGGAACGGCGGTTCCTGAGTTTTCAGAGCCAGTGGTTTTTCCTCACTTTAAAGGCCCAAAAATTTATTGTCATGTGAAGGGGTCAGCTGAAACGCCTGTATTACTTAAGACATTGCAGGCGATTGAGTGCAGTGCAGTGGTATTGGTCGATGGTATTCCTGACGCCATCATAAATGCGCACCAGTCTCGGCACATTCTGTATATTAATAAACCAGTAAGTATGCGAGATGTGTTAGAAAAGTCGACGTTCGCGATTTTAAATGGGGGTATTAATTCGGTATCTTTGTTTATGAAGGCAGGGATTCCAGTGGCATTATTTCCTTTGCATGTTGAGCAGTTCTTAATGGCAAAGCGTGTAGAGGCTTTAAACGCCGGTATTCAGTTAAATCTTTCCGATCTCGATTCTGCGTTGCAGGGTTTTCAAAAAGTAAACAGTCGCCAAAAGAAAGTGGCAGCAGGGTTGTTTGAGGAGAAATATCAGTCGGCGAGTGCACATAATGAACTGTTATTACAGCTTGCCCTAGTTGAGCAGAACTTTCTTTTTGAAAAGCAAAAGAGCTAAAGCAAGGCGACTTAACGTTTATCGTTAACAGTTGAAGTTTTAGGTAAAAAATAGCGTTAACCTAGTTAAATGTAAGTTGCGCTATTTTTTACCTTATAAGCTTCAAAGAATCATAAACTTATAAGAAAATCATAGGCCTTGAGAGCGTAAGTATTCGTCATAAGTACCGTGGAAATCTACGATTTCGTGGTCCTTAATTTCGATGATGCGAGTTGCTAAAGAACTTACAAACTCACGGTCGTGAGAGACAAAAATTAATGTGCCTTCGAACATCTCAAGCGCAAGGTTGATCGATTCAATCGATTCCATGTCCATGTGGTTGGTGGGTTCATCGAGTAATAATACATTGTGATTTTCCATCATCAACTTACCAAATAATAAACGACCTTTTTCACCACCGGAACATACCTTAACATTTTTCTTAATATCGTCTTGGTTGAACAATAAGCGACCTAGCGTGCCACGAACGGCTTGATCATCATGCTCTGGCGTTCTGAATTGAGACATCCATTCGAACATTTCCATTTCGGCCGGGAATTCATATTCGTGATCCTGAGCGTAATAACCTAGAGACGCGTTTTCAGACCACTTGATAGACCCTTCTGTTGGCTGTACTTCATTAATTAAGCATTTCATGAAGGTGGTTTTACCCGCGCCGTTAGCACCAATAATAGCCACTTTTTCGCCCGCAGGAATCATGATGTCAGAGTTCTTGAAAAGCATCTCAGCACCGAAGTTGTGGCCCAAGTTTTCAACTTCAAGAGCAGTACGGTGAAGCTTCTTCTCGAATTCAAAACGCATAAAAGGATTTTGACGGCTTGAAGGCTTGATATGATCCAACGTGATCTTATCAAGTTGCTTCTGACGAGAGGTTGCCTGCTTAGCTTTAGAGGCGTTAGCCGAGAAACGGCTGACGAACTGCTGCAATTCAGCGATTTGTGTCTTCTTTTTCGCATTATCAGACTGCTGGCGTTCACGCGCTTGCGTCGATGCGATCATGTAGTCATCATAGTTGCCTGGGAAGACTTTGATATCCCCGTAATCGATGTCGGCCATGTGAGAACAAACAGAGTTTAAGAAGTGACGATCGTGCGAGATGATGACCATCGTACACTTCATGTCGTCTAATAATTTTTCTAACCAGCGAATGGTATTGATGTCCAAGTTGTTGGTTGGCTCATCAAGTAGCAAGATATCTGGGTTAGAGAAAAGCGCTTGGGCCAAGAGTACCCGTACCTTCAAACCCGGTGCAACGCCCGACATAAGGCCGCCATGCAATGAGGTATCAATGCCTGCGCCTAATAATAGTTCACCTGCGCGCGATTCAGCAGTATAGCCATCCATATCGGCAAACTCGCTTTCCAGCTCAGCGGCGTGCATGTATTCAGCTTCAGTCGCTTCAAGATTGGCGTAAATGGCATCACGCTCTTCTTTAATTGCCCACAGCTCTTTATTGCCCATCATTACCGTATCGATAACAATTTGCTCTTCGAAAGCGAACTGGTCTTGATGTAATTTTCCTAAACGTTCGTTGGGTGAAACGGAAACGTTACCCGCAGAAGGCTCAAGGCTGCCATCTAGAATTTTCATGAACGTTGATTTGCCAGAACCGTTAGCGCCGATTAGACCGTAGCGGTTGCCATCTCCGAATTTTACGGAGATGTTTTCAAACAATGGCTTAGCGCCAAATTGCATGGTGATATTAGCGGTTGAGATCAATGGACATACCTTGAAAAATACTTGCGTGGC
>JBNMOT010000047.1:0-21948 GCA_051275515.1 Oleispira sp.
GTTTATTAATCGTGATTTCCTATACGGTGATATTCCCACCACCTATCTTGAAAAGCCCAGTGACGAGAGCACTGATATTAAACTTTTTAGTAGCGTGCTTGATAGAGTGAAGCAAAGAGGATTTTTGAGAGTGGGATATTTCAGAGATGATTTACCTTATTCATTCCATAATAATGATGGCAAGTTAGTGGGATTCGATATTGAGATAATGAATCAATTGGCTGGGGATCTTGGTATTGCTGTTGAGTTTGTTAAAATATTTCGTAAGGAAGCAGGGCCCTTGTTGGCCTCTGGATATTTAGATATCACTTCAGGTGTGCCTGTTATTCCCGATAATATGAAAGAGTTTTCGCTGTCTTTTCCTTACAGCGATCAGCATGTCGCCTTTGTGGTTAAAGATGAACGCAGAGCAGAATTTATTGATTGGAAGGATATCGCAGATCGTAAAGATTTAATTATTGGTATTCCAGAAAAAGTGTTCTATAAAAAAGCCATTAAGTCTTATTTCACCAATGGTAAAGCATGGGAAATATCGACGCCAAGGCTATTTTTCAAAGAGGAGTTTAAACATATAGACGCTATGTTGTTGGGTGCTCCCGCCGCATCTGCTTGGACCTTGCTTAATCCAAACTATACGGTGGTTTCTCCTAAACCGTTATTACCTGCACTCACAATGGCCTTTCCAATTAATAAAAATGACCAATCATTTGAGTTATTTATGAGAAACTGGATCAAAATGAAGAAGAGTGATAAGTCTCTTGATCGATTATTCAGTTATTGGATTGAAGGTAAGCAACCGGATTCCAATCAATTAATCGATCTTTAATCCGTAGTGAACGTACCGTTTATTTCGTCGTGACTAACACTTCTTCTAGCTTAAGACCCGTTAGATCATGAATGGTACGCCACAAGTAATAGAACACCCCCATCATCATTATCATCGAAGGCAGCGCAATCATCGGGTAGCTGTATAGCGTTAGCTGGCCCAGTTCTTCATTAAATGCCGGTGTTCCTGCAGGGCTGGTCACAATCCATTTTGCGAGTATGTAATTCATGGTTGCTGAAAAAGCGAAAGAACCGGCAATCAGATACGTCGCTTTCAGTAAGCGGTTTTCAAAAGCGGCGGTACAGTTATGAGCTTCTAACTTTAGTTTAATCTTTTCGACATCCATAATCTCAGGTTTAAACAGCAAGGTTTTGACGAGTGGATAGGGTGTGAAGGTAGAGACTAATACGGCAATGCCAATCAAGGAGGGAATAGCCGCTTCTTTAATGGCTAACCACCTAGTATCCAGTTCAAATAAGCCAATACCGCCTGTTAGCAAAATACTAACCAAGCCAAGCAAGGCTATAAAATTAAACTTTCTGTACCTTATTAATTCAAAAAGCCCCCATGCAAGAGGAAAGGCAAGCGCTGTAATGAGACCTCCGCTAGCGCCTAAATCATCATTACCGCTTAACTTCATGAGTATAAAAGAGGGCAGTATGATACTGACAACAAGGTCTACCATCGGGCGTGGTTTGTGGGTACGAGGGCTATTCATGTTTTTTTAATTCAGTTTGTTTTAGATTAGGTTTGAAAGGTTATAGCGAAATTAAATCAATACAACAACCGCTTAAAAAATATTACAGTTTATGACAAAGAACGCTGGGAGGGTAAAGGCAGTGTCTGATCACAGCGGTGACACCTATGAAGACCCGGAAGCACTGTAACATCAGTGCGTTATCCGAGTGTTAGGCTGCATTAATGTGTGGCTACTCTACTCGCCAGACGCAGTATCGGTCTTTGGCTTATGTGCTTCGGCTCTCACTAAAATCTCAACATAGAATTCAGTTAATTCTTGCTCAGCGGCTTCATCAATTTTTTTATTTATTTCAGAGGTAAAAACGACAACTGCGGCATCTTGCGAAGCACCGAATTTGCAATCAAATGTCCAATAATCAGTCCCTTCTGGCAAAGCCTTTCTACGCTCTCTCCCAAGATACTTCTTGATATCATGTTTAATAGACTCTACCAAACGGGCGGTCTTAATTTTAGGGTGGGTTAATGCGATCGTTTTTTTCATGGTGTTCCAAGCGTGTAGCAGAGATGGGCATGCATCCGAGATGCAAACAGCTGAAGGGCGATTAAGGGTGCATTCTACATGGATAGGCTGCATTTAACTGCTTCTTTTCGTAATTACCTGCCTGCCTTAACAGCCTGCTGGCTGTTAGTAAGCCTATTGTTAATTGTTTCTGAGTGTGCGTTTACCGTTTTAAGAATTTTGGCAGTAGCAGTAGCATAAATCCTACCACCACCAAGGCCATTGTATTTTGGATGAAGTAGGGATAAACCATCAGTGTAATACCGGTATATCGTGCCACTGCATGAGACTGTTTCTTACCGTATATGAAGTAG
The DNA here is from genome assembly GCA_051275515.1 of Oleispira sp. Taxonomy (GTDB): domain Bacteria; phylum Pseudomonadota; class Gammaproteobacteria; order Pseudomonadales; family Oceanobacteraceae; genus Oleispira. The sequence continues at coordinate 2,399 of JBNMOT010000047.1, forward strand.
CCGAAACCGATTGATCCAAAAAATACACTCCAAAGAAGGGTTGTCATATCCATTTAGGTTTATACGCCTCGATTTTTATTAATGCGGTATTTCTTTTTGATACTAGGTTCGTTCAGCAAGACACTCATAGCCGCCCATTTCAAATTCACGGCATATCCAGGGGCGGTGTTCATAAATGCTGCACATCATGGTTGATCGATCTAGCGCCGCGCACCAGCCATCATCTAAGCGCGCCATGGTCAGGCTGCCCCACTCATCTTCCGCTATGAACTTCTCCGGTACTCCCGTGTCGGTAATGAGCATCACTTCTAACTGGCAGCAATTCGCTTTGCAGGTCGAGCAGGTGACTGCTTCGCTTTGCAGGTTTACGAGTTTAATCGTCATTAAAAATTGCTCCTAGTTAATGCCTGCTTTGGTTGCACGAATCTGATGCAGTTTTTTATAACTTTCAATCAAGCGTAAGTGTTTGTCTAAACCTTCTAACTTCATGCTAGTGGGGGTTAAACCGAAGAACCTCATGTCACCGGTTATCGAGCCCACCACATTCTCCATAACCTCTTCACCGAACATTCTGGTGAAATTCACACGGTAATGTTCAAGCTCTAGGTCTGCATCCAGCGTGACTTCTAGAACGGCGTGCAGCGCTTGATAGAACAAACCACGCGCTACGGTATTGTCGTTATACTGCAAGTTCATCTCGACCAGCTCAATGGCTTCGTCCAGTGCCCCTAGCGCTAGATAAATTAGAATTTTTAATTCAAGCACCGTGAGCTTACCCCAAACGGTATTTTCATCAAATACAATGCCAATAAGCGTTGGAATATCGGTGTAGTTATCAATCTGACTTTCTTCTAAGCGCGCCACTAAATTCGCCAAGGCGTCATCACTGAGCGAGTGAAGATTCAATATGTCTTCACGGTAGGTGAGCGCTTTGTTGGTATTATCCCAAACAAGATCTTCTACTGGATAGACTTCAGAATAATCCGGTACCAGGATACGACACGCCGACCCTAAATCAGAAAATTCTGCAATATACGACTCTTTGCCTAGCGTCTCTAAAATACCAAACAACAAATCAGACTCCTCTTTATTGGTGCCAGAAAAGTCCCATTCGCAAAATTCATAATCATGCTTGGTGCTAAAGAAGTGCCAAGAGATCACACCCGTAGAATCAATGAAGTGCTCAACAAAGTTCTCAGGTTCAGACACTTCCATGCTATTGAAGGTCGGTTTGGGTACATCGTTCAGGCCTTCAAAACTGCGACCTTGTAACAGCTCGGTTAAGCTACGTTCTAGTGCCGCTTCAAAACTCGGGTGCGCACCAAAAGAAGCAAACACTCCCCCTGTTTTTGGATTCATCAAGGTCACGCACATGACGGGGAACTGGCCGCCTAAGGAGGCGTCTTTAACCACAATAGGGAAACCTTGGGCTTCCAAGGCGTTAATACCTTCTACAATGCTAGGGTATTTATTGATGACTTCCTGAGGAACATCCGGCAATACAATTTCTTGCTCAATGATTTGTCGCTTCACCGCCCGTTCGAAAATTTCTGACAGGCACTGAACTTTTGCTTCGTTAACATTATTGCCCGCGCTCATGCCGTTGCTTAAAAACAAGTTCTCAATCAAGTTCGAAGGAAAATACACGGTCTCACCATCGGACTGACGTGTATAAGGGATCGAGCAAATACCGCGCTTGCTATTACCCGAGTTGGTATCAATTAAATGGGAGCCACGCAGTTCGTCTTCAGGGTCATAAATTTCACGGGTATAGTTATCCAAAATTCCCGCCGGTAGCGCGTCATCATCGGTTAACGTAAACCACTTTTCATTGGGGTAATGTACAAACTCGCTACTCGCAATTTCTTGACCAAAGAACTGATCGTTATAAAAGAAATTACAGTTTAAACGCTCAATAAACTCACCCAACGCCGAGCACAGCGCGCTTTCTTTTGTTGCCCCTTTACCGTTGGTGAAGCACATCGGAGAGGCCGCGTCACGAATATGCAACGACCATACGTTTGGTACGATATTGCGCCAAGAAGAAATTTCAATCTTCATGCCCAGATCGGCCAATAGGTGGGTCATGTTGGTAATCGTTTGCTCGAGCGGCAGATCTTTACCCAGAATAAAGGTCTCTGCTTTATTATCAGTCTGAGCCATTAACATCGCTTGGGCATCTTCGTCGAGACTTGCAACCGTTTCAATTTTGAACTCAGGGCTTGCTTGAATTACCTTTTTCACGGTGCAGCGTTCAATGGAACGTAAAATACCGGCACGATCTTTATCAGAAATAGTGTCAGGTAGTTCTACTTGAATCTGGAAAATCTGATTGTAACGATCTTCAGGGTCAACGATGTTGTTTTGTGACAGTCGAATGTCATCGGTCGAGATGCCTTTACCAACACAGTACACCTTGACAAAATAAGCCGCACATAGAGCGGATGACGCTAGAAAGTAATCAAAGGGACCAGGTGCTGAAGCGTCGCCCTTATAGCGAATAGGCTGATCAGCGATGACAGTATAGTCATCAAACTTTGCTTCAAGTCTGAGATTGTCGAGAAAATTGACTTTGATTTCCATTGAGTAGCTTCCACGGTAGAACGTTAGCGCGACCAATTCGTGAATTGATCTTAATGGCAGGGATTATCGGTTTTTTCGGTGCAATAGTCTTGGTAAGTTATAAAAATTAACAAAATAAGTATTTAAAGCGCCCTGTTTGTCTTCAGTGAATGCGGAAGATAAATCCTACTTAGTAAAGCCTAGAGCCCATACTTGAATATACCCGTTCGAATTTCACTGAAAAAAAAAGGCCGACTGAACTGCTCTTATTAGAACAGCTCACTCGGCCTTGTCAGCAAATACTGATTAAAAAGTCTTTGCGATTACGTGTTTTCGTTTTGAGAGAACAAGCTACCAGCGGCTGGAGCCATTGGCTTAACTTCAGCGGTTACTGGAGCAGTTGAGGCTGGCTTAGCGTCTGCAGTGTTAATTACCACGGGTAGAGACTGAGTCGGCTTAGCAGCAGCGACGGGCTTAGCAACTGGTGCTTGCTTAGCAACTATTTTTTTAACAGCTACTTTCTTAGCCGCTACTTTTTTAGCAGGCTTAACAACTACTTTCTTAGCGGCTACTTTTTTAGCAGGTTTAACAGCTACTTTCTTAGCCGCTACTTTTTTAGCAGGCTTAGCAGCAGCTTTCTTAGCCGCTACTTTTTTAGCAGGTTTAGCAGCAGCTTTCTTAGCCACTACTTTTTTAGCAGGTTTAGCAGCAGCTTTCTTAGCCACTACTTTTTTAGCAGGTTTAGCCGTTGGCTTCTTAGCGGTTTTTTTAGCTTTAGCCGCCTCTTTCTTAGCCGCCGCGATTTCTTTTTTCTTAGCCGCCGCCGCCGTTTTCTTAGCTTTAGCCGCCGCTTTCTTAGCCGCCGCCGCTTCTTTCTGCTTAACAGCCGTAGCGGCCTTTTTAGCTTTAGCCACTGCTTTTTTAGCGTTAGCTGCTTCTTGCTTTTTAGCAGCAACGGCCACCTTCTTATCAGTAGCCGCTTGCTTCTTAGAAGCAGCCGCAGCGGCTTTCTCTTGCTCTTTAGCAACATTGGCCGTTGCTTTAGCAATTTCAGATGCCGCATCAGCTTCAGCTTTAGCCGATGTCGCTTCTAGCTTAACAGCAGCGAAAACTTCTTTAGCTTCAGTAGTGCCTTGCTTGGCTGTTTCAACTTTTGCTTTAGCAGCTTCAAGCGCTTTAACAGTAGCAGCAGATTTCTTAGCTTTAACTTTATCAGCCGCTTTTTTCTTAGCAGCGTTTGCTTTAGTTAAAGCAGCAGTGGCTTTAGTCTGTGCAGATTTAGCTTTGGCTAATGCTTTGTCAGCATCAGTACTCATTTTTTGGCGCGCTTTTTCCAGTTTAACTTCTAGTGCAGCGATTTCTTTTTGCAATAATTGAACTGGGCTCAATACAACTTTTAGAGCTGGAGTTTTCTTAGCAACAACCTTTTTAGCTGGAGCTTTTTTAGCTACGGTTTTTTTAGCAGTGATTTTTTTTACTGCTGACTTTTTAGTTGTACTTTTGCGAGCGGCCATGTGATTTCCTCGAGGACTGACATAATAGACTTTGTAATTATACTTAGAAGCACATTACTATCCATTAATTTTAGACAAGAAACGGAATATAAATAACTTTTTAAGCAAATAAGTTTTTATTTGATCTGTTTTGAGCGAATTTGCTCTTCAATCCATTCCAACATGGGTTGCCATTCGAGTGTGTCTTTATTGTCGCGTTGATCGAAATCCGCAAGTCCTAAGCCATGTTCTGATGCTCGAACGTAATGTTGAGTATCTCGAAATGAAGTAATGAAAGGAATATTCAAACTATTTAGGAAGCGTTCTAGCTTTTGATAGATAAGTGTATTTTTCTTTACACGATTCGCAACAACCGCAATTTCTATTTTATTTGTGCGATACGCTCTGCTTAATAATACATCTCGAATAAAACCTGTCGCAGCTCGAATATCGATAGCGGAAGGTATTACTGGAATAATAATAAAGTCAGATGCCTGAATCATGTCAGATAATGAATGTCCTGATAATCCTGCGGGGGTATCGAATACGATGCGCGATGTCGTAGAAGGAACGCGTAAATTATAACTGCGTGTCGTGTTGGACGTTTGATTTTTAAATGCAGCTACGCCATTAATTCTTGCAAGATGAGGGTCGCGAGCTGACAACCAATCAATGCTTGATCCTTGTGGGTCATAATCAACAAGGGCAGTTTGCTCACCTTGAGTGGCAAAGTAGCTAGCGAGATTTGTCGCCATGGTTGTTTTCCCACATCCACCTTTGGCATTAGCCACTAAAATACGAATAGGTTGTATTTGGTTGACAATGCGCACGCTCGATTGTGTGGGTTTCGTTTTTAGCTCGCTCACTGTGCTATCGCCCATAACATTATTAGTTATTTCCGTATCTTATTTTTATTAAGCATAGGCTATAATCACCTGAGTTTATATCATCAAAAAAGGAATTATGTATGAAGCGTCCCATTTTTTTAATGTGTGTATTAGTCGCAATTGCTTTTGTAGGACCTATGCTGCTTAAAAAACCTGATGGTAGCGCGTTTATTGAGTCGCCTCTTGATTGGTTCTCAACAAACATGACCGCTTCTCAAAATAATGAATCGAGTAGTATAACGACTCAATCGTTTTATAAATGGAAAGGTGATGATGGCATTTGGCATTATTCTGATCAGCCACCCGCAGGAAAAAATACCGAGACGGTGACGGTGAACACCCATGCCAATTTAATTGAGGGATTGCGACCAGAGAAAAATAAAGAGCAACCCATTATCGAACAAACCCCACAGCCAAAAATTGACAGTTTGCCAATGGCTTTGCCTATGACGGTCCCGATTGAAAAGATATCGAAAATATTGGAAGACGCGAACAATATTCAACAATTAATGGATAATCGTAATAAACAAATTGAACAGGCAACGTTGAATCGCTAGTCCAATTGACTGGCTTTATTTAAGATAAAAGACGCGGCCATTTGAACCACTTGCAACATATCCTTGTTCAGCAAAAGAAACATCTTCAATCAGTACGTTATTACTTACCCATTTATTTTTAGGAATCGCTTGCCAAGTTTTTTCAAGCTTGGCTGTTTGGATTTGCCACAATTGTATTTTTCCAGCGCTTGAACCTGTTAACAGGCTCAAGCCATCTTGGCTAAAACGCGCACTGCTATAAAAACCGCTATTGATGGGGAATTCACTAATAACCTCGCCTGTTTCACTATCCCATAGTCGACCTGGATCACCTAAGGCGGAAGTGAAAACAACGCGACCATCTGCAGAAATTTCAGCGCTGCGAACTTTATTATTATGCTCTAGGCGTTGGATTTGTTTGCCACTATTAAGATTCCATATGCGTGCGCTCGAATCGTCACTGGCGCTGGCCGCATACACCCCTTGTTGGTCTATGCTGACATCGTAAACGATGCCGTCGTGGCGAAGCGTACGTTTGATTCCACCATTTTTAATATCAAATAAGGTGGCGGTATAGTCAGCCATCGCGAGTAACGCATATTGTCCATTATTGCTAAGGCTTATGTTATGAATGTCACCTGGCGCATCCCACCACCAAATTGCTTCACCGGTTTTGCTGTTCCATAGGGCGATTGTTCGGTTATCAGTGGTTGCAACAAAGTTTCCTTCGGGTGAAAAATCACAGTTTATAATGCTGCTATTTTTTCCTGCTTGATGGTTCCAGTTATACAGACGATCAAAAGGCTGCAAACGCCAAAGGCTACCACCGTGATGAATGGAGCCTGCAAAAGCGAAGCTGCCGTTTTGATTGAGGCAAAGAGAGTGAACCCCTTGACGAGCAAGCTCATCGAACCGTTCGGGTTGTTTTCCCGTATCGCATGCTGTCAGCAATAAACTGGAAAGTATGACGGTGGGAGACAGTAATGAGGAGAGTAATTTGGGTATAGCAGCTGACTTCATAGTCATCCCTGAATATAGGTCTAATATGAAGTCAGTTTAGTTCATATTCAGCCAGTGGCTAATATGAACTGGTATGGCTATAAAGAGTATTAGCTAGCAACCAATTCACGATGAGCGTTGTGAAGTTTTTCGATCAATTGATCTTCAACTTCGAAGCGTTCACTGAGCATTTCACCTAAATCAGAAAGATCTTTTGTTAAGTCTGAAATCTGTTCAAGGCAATGTTCTGCATTGTCGTATTTATCATTGAAATCAACACATTGTTGCGTCATTTCTTCTAGAACAGGGTACGCACGTTTGGCGAGTTCGGTGCCGCCGTCTTCGTATTGTTTTGCTTCTTCTAAAAGCTGTTGATAAATTTCGAAGTGACCCGCTGAGCAATAATCCATGAGCATCTGGCAGAAAGCCTGAATTTTAATGGATACCGGCGTTTCTTTTGGTGAAAATGGCTTTAAAGTCGTTATACCACAGAAGAGTACAATTACATCTTGGCGTTCATTCAACCAACCGTCGATTAACTTATGTACTCCACCCCATCGTTCTTGTGCTGTTTTGCAACCTTCTAACATACCCCAATTCCTTATTTTTTTATGTTTTGATTTCACCTAATATAGTAAAGCTATAGAGGCAGTTGCAAGCAAGTTCTTTTACTTTATTTACTTGCAAACTAACGTTTCTATGCATGGTAGCTTCATAGGCGTGATGGTCCTTCAATTTAATTATTTCGTGCTTTCCAAGCCACTAAAGTGCCATAGGCAGAGGCAATCGCAAAGACGGTAAAAAATATCATTAGCAAACCCGGCATAGAGAGTCCCGCAAAGCGCCATGATATCTCTGCGCAGTTACCGTTGCCTCGTAATAATACTGTGATTATTTCCATGATAGGAAAGGCATCAAGCATGTATTCAAGACTCGGGCCGCAAGAGGGTACTTGATCAGCAGGTAGGTTCTGCAGCCAGTTGTGATGATGTGCGAGGTAGATACCAAAGAAAGAGGATACTAGTGTCCCCCCTGATGCGATGAGCAAAGCGATTGGGCGCCCAATGAGAAAGAAACTGGCTAAGCAGCCTAAAGCGACCATTAAAATTGCGACTCGCTGCATAATGCAAAGAGGGCAGGGTTGCATTTCTAGAGCAAATTCAAAATAATAACCAGCGGTTAACAAGGCAACACAGGTAATAAAGCCTGTCATGCTGAGTAGTTTTAGATTAATACGCATTCTTTTCCCTTTCTTCTTTCTGATTGTTATTACTGTTCTACTCTATAGATATCTATTATGAATCTATTCAGACTTGGGAGTATTGTTAATGTTCAAGTTTCTTCTGCCTTTTGCAGGGTTAATCTTATTTTCTTTTGCGGGTTTCAGCCAAGCTGAAGTGGCGAGTAGCACTAAGTATATCCATTTAACACCTGCTTTTGTTGTTAATTATGGTAATACCGGACGTATGAAGTACTTACGCACGGAAATTGCACTCAAGGTTATGGGTGCTGAAGCGGCTTTGGTTGTGACGAAGCATCGCCCGTATATTCGTAATAATATTGTGTTGCTTTTAACGTCACAAAATGGCGACATTGTAAATGCTTCGTCGGGGCGAGAAATCCTCCGCAAAGCGGCACTGGAAGAAGTAAGGGCATTGATGACCGAACTTGAAGGAATGCCCTTTATCGATGATTTATTCTTTGAAAACTTTGTCGTTCAGAATTAATCGCCCGGCCTAGTCGTTATTAACAGCACCGGAGTCCCTTTTAGCGAGTAAGGTATTGCTTTAAGAAGCGTGAAAAATCGATTTGATCGCCCGCTTCTATCTCGGCCTGCTGCATTAAACTTTGCTTCGCCTGTTGTTGCATATCTTGTTTTAATTCTTCGCTTAGTGGCTGTTCAAACTCAGAGGCTCTTTGTTGGGCTAATTTAAGGGTTAACTCAGAGAATTCTAAATCGTCAGCTTTCATCTTTGCTAAATATTGCGCAGAAGGTGTTAGCGAATCATCATCTAATTTGGCTTGCTGTTGCGCTAGAGCGTCGCTGTATTGTTTATTGCCTGCGGCTTCATCCATGGATGAGGCTAAGGTGGCCAATTCCGTGAGTAGATCATTACCCCATTGGCGAAGGCCGATAGATTTATCATTTTTCTTTAATATTAATTCTGGGTCGCGACCTTGCATTACAGCCGCATTTTGGTTCGCTTTAATTTCGTCATAGCCATCATTATTAATGTCTGGACTGTCAGAAAATAAGCAATGGGTTAAGAAGACATCCAAAAAGTGAATATGTGTTTCATCCATACCCAGTGTCAAGAAAGGGTTGATGTCTGTGCAGCGAACTTCTATATATTCCACACCGTGATTGGCCAGTGCTTGTAGTGGTTTTTCATCACCATTACCAATACGCTTTGGGCGAATATCGCTGTAATACTCATTTTCAATTTGAAGCAGGCTGGTATTAAGTTGTTTGTATTGACCGCCTTCTTCTTGAATGCCAATTTTTTCGTACGCAGTTACGGGTTGAGTCACCGCTTTAGACAACGTTTCTACATAATTTTCAAGGCTGTTATAGCAAACGATTAATTCGGCTTGGGCATTATTTTGATACCCCAAGTCACTCATACGTAATGACGTTGCGTAAGGCAGGTAATAAGTTTGTTGTTTGAACTTTTTTAGTGCGTGTTTTTCACCATCTAAAAACGATGAGCACAGAGCAGGAGAAGCCCCAAATAAATAGCTTAATAACCAAGAGTTGCGGCGGAAGTTACGAATAAGGCCGAAGTATTGGGTGGAGATGAAATCTTTTAACTGTTCCGCATTAGCGTCTGTCTGATTCTTTTCTTTATACATCAGAGGCCATAAAGCGTCTGGCATAGAGAAGTTATAATGAATGCCGGCAATCGCTTGCATGGTGCGACCATAACGATGCCATAAACCATGACGATAGGCGTGCTTCAGTTGACCTATATTTGAGTAACCATATTGTGCAATGGGAATGCTTTCCTCACCCTTAATAATACACGGCATGGAAGCAGGCCAGATCAGTTCATCGCCTATGTTTTGATAGCTGTATTGATGCAGGTTGTGCATAAATTGAAGCGTCTCTTTGGCGTTATCAAAGACGGGGGTAATAAACTCAAGTAATGATTCTGAGTAGTCGGTTGTAATGCTCGGGTGAGTCAGTGCTGACCCCAATGCTTGGGGATGCGGTGTCTGGCTTAAATTGCCATTGGGCTCACAGCGTAATCCTTCTTTTTCAATACCGCGCTGAATGCGCCCAAGTAATGAGAGCTGGTTGTGCTCACGTAGGGACGTTAGTAACTGGGTATAATTCGGATTAGCCAATGGACAGCCTCAATAGTCAAACTGAAAATAAAAAGCATTATAAGGGAATGAAGGCTTCGACGTAAGTCTAATCAGCGGCACGGACTGTGCCGCTGATATGGACAATGCTTACCTTTACTTATTACCTTTTTTAAAGGCCGCCGCAAGGGCATCGGCCATCGCACCTTTGGCACCAGCTTGGTTGTTATTTTTATTAGTGTTTCTATTAGAATCACCCGGGCCAAAGCTCGTTTTTGTGGTTTGAGAGCCGCCATTGCCACGGCGGTTATTACGTTCGCCAGGTGCCCCATTCCTGTTAGAGAGTTGTTCTGCTATTTCGTTGGCGTCGTCTGACATGCGCATTGACAGTGCGATGCGTTTTCTCTGTGGATCGACTTCCATTACTTTTACTTTGACAATGTCCCCCGCTTTTACCACGTCCCGTGGATCTTTAATAAAGGTATCTGACATGGCTGAGATATGAAGGAGGCCATCTTGGTGAACACCGACATCCACGAATGCACCAAAGTTAGTCACGTTGGTAATCACACCTTCAAGTACCATGTTTAAACGTAGATCTTTTATTTCTTCTACGCCGTCTAAGAAGGTGGCGAACTTGAATTCTGGACGCGGGTCACGACCCGGTTTAACTAATTCGGTAAGAATATCTTTAACGGTAATTTCACCGACAGATTCTGTCGCATATTGAGCAGCATTAACGGCTTTTAAGAAGGAGCCATCACCGATTAAACTTTTAATATCACGACCTGATTGTTGAGCAATTTCTTTCACCACACCATAAGCTTCTGGGTGCACTGAGCTTGAGTCCAATGGATTTTTAGCGTTATGAATACGCAAAAACCCTGCGGCCTGCTCGAACGTTTTTTCGCCTAAGCGCGGTACTTTCTTTAATTCTTTACGAGAAGTAAATGCGCCATGCTCATCGCGATAGCTTACGATGTTATTAGCGATGGTGGTATTCAAACCTGAAACTCGAGTTAATAGGGGTACTGATGCCATATTTAAATCGACACCGACTGAATTTACACAGTCTTCGACGGTCGCATTCAGGGCTCGTATAAGCTGGGTCTGATTCACATCGTGTTGATACTGGCCTACACCAATTGATTTTGGTTCGATTTTTACCAGTTCGGCTAATGGATCTTGCAGGCGACGGGCGATGGAGACTGCGCCCCTAATGGTTACGTCAAGATTAGGGAATTCTTTTGCGGCTAATTCAGACGCTGAATAAATAGACGCGCCCGCTTCGTTCACAATAATTTTCTGAACTTTTTTCAACGCCGGATTGGCTTTAATCATGTCCCCCACGAATTTATCGGTTTCGCGGCTACCGGTACCATTACCAATCGAAATTAATTCTACGTTGTGCTTTAAAATTAACGCCGTGATAATTTTTGCGGAATCGGCTAATCTTTTTTGAGGCGGTGTTGGGTAAATAGTATCGTGATCGATTACTTTACCCGTGGCATCAACGACGGCAACTTTTACCCCTGTGCGTAAGCCCGGGTCCAATCCGATGGTCGCTTTTGCCCCAGCAGGCGCCGCTAAGATAAGGTCTTTTAAATTTTGACCAAATACTTTAATCGCTTCTTTCTCGGCGGCTTCGCGAACATTGCTCATGAGTTCTGTTTCTAAGTGCGTTAATAACTTGATTCGCCAAGTCCAGCGGACGACTTCATGTAACCAGCGATCGGCAGGGCGGCCTTCATTTTTGAGATTGAAGTGATCGGCAATCATGGCTTCGCAAGGAGACGGTATAAGTTTGTCTGCGGGGTCCCCCGTGACAATACTGAAACTCAAAATACCTTCGTTACGGCCTCGTAAAATAGCGAGTGCGCGGTGACTTGGAACACTTTTAAGCGCTTCGTCGTGTTCAAAGTAATCACTAAACTTTGCGCCTTCTTGTTCTTTCCCGGGGACTAAACGAACGGACAACGAGCCTTCTTGTTTAAGAAAGCTACGTACTTTATTGATGAGGTTGGCGTCTTCAGCAAAGCGTTCCATTAAAATGTACTTTGCACCATCAAGGGCTGCTTTGGTATCAGCGATGCCCAGCTCTTTACCTGTACTTGAATCAATGTAGTGGGTGGCTAAGGTCTCTGGAGTTTGGCTCGGATCTTCTAATAATGTATTAGCTAAGGGTTCTAGGCCCGCGTCGATAGCAATAGCGCCTTTGGTACGGCGCTTTTGTTTATAGGGTAAGTACAAATCTTCTAAGCGCGTCTTTGTATCGGCATTAAGAATATCACGCTTAAGCTCTGGGCTTAACTTTCCCTGTTCGTCGATGCTTTTTATAATGGTGTTTCGGCGGTCTTCCATTTCACGTAAATAGCGCAGGCGTTCTTCGAGGTTACGCAGCTGAGTATCATCCAACGCCCCCGTGACTTCTTTACGGTAACGAGAAATAAACGGTACGGTCGCGCCATCATCTAATAGTGTGACAGAGGCTTGTACTTGTTGAGGACGAATGTTCAGTTCTTGTGCGATACGGGTGAAAATAGAATCCATAATGCTTCTCGTGTTTTAATCGGGTAAACCAGTATAAATTGCTGAAAAATCAATAAATATTAAGACTGAGTATACTGACCCTAAGGGGGTTATTCGAGGATAAAAACACAATTTATTAGCGCTTATTGATCTTGTAATAATGGCTTTTAGATTTGACAGTTCAAGCTGCGCGGTAGACCTCATGAAAACTGCTGAATTTGTCGCTAATTGCCGCTTAATTAACTCGGCATCTGCAAATGCTTACTAGTGTTAAATCAAAGCGAGGAGATTACTTAAATCACTCCGATCATTGATACTGTGTAGGTACTAAAATGAGTCTAACCTTTAGGTCTGAAGATATTCCCAGAGCATTAAAACGCAAGCGCATTTTAATGGTGGCGAATACACCGTCATTACGAACACTGCATGCATCGTTTTTACGCAGTCAAGGTTTTGAATATGTGTTTGAAGCGGGAGATGGCATGCAGGCCATCGATATCTTGAGGGTTCAACCGATTGATTTAATTATGTCTGACTGGCCGCTGGAAAAGTTATCCGGCCTTGATCTTTTGCAGACTGTGCGGGGGAGTGTGGCGATGGCTCACATTCCTTTTGTTATGCTTACGACAAAAAAGGATGTGCCACGCATAAAAGCAGCAATTGATTTAGGGGCAACCGATTATTTAATGAAGCCTTTTAAAACGGCTCAGCTTGGAATGAAGTTGGTGGGGGCACTAGCTACTTCCGATTATGTCGCACCCAAGGTGATACGTGAAGAAATACGTATACGCTCTATGTTGGACCCCTCGATTATTATCGATGAGGTCAGTGTACTTAAAAAGGCGTAGTTGGATGTTATATAAACGATAAGCACGGTATTGTAGAATCAAAAAAGCCGCTAACTACTAGGTGTTCATCACTTAGTTGTTCGCGGCTTTTTTGCAACTAGAGTTTAGCGCTACCCACTTTGCTTCGCGCTTACTTAGACGTTGGACCCGCCGCTAAGATAGCGTCAGATACATCGAACTTAGTGAAGTTAGTGGTAAACTGCTTAGCCAATACTTCAGCCGCGGCTGTCCAATCAGCTTCATTAGCCCAAGCTTTTGTTGGGTTAAGTAGCTTAGTATCAACACCGTTTAGGCTCTTAGGAACTTCTAAGCCAAACAAGGGTAAAGTTTCAGTTTCAGCATCACGCAAAGCGCCCGTCTGAATGGCACTGATTACAGCACGAGTTGTTGGAATTGAGAAACGCTCGCCGCCTTTACCGTTAGCGCCGCCCGTCCAACCGGTATTCACAAGGTAAACTTGTGAATCAAATTCAGTCACACGCTTCATCAACAATTCAGCGTATTCGCCCGCTGGACGTGGGAAGAATGGAGCACCGAAGCACGTCGAGAAAGTAGACTTAAGACCTGGAGTACCGCCCATTTCAGTAGAACCTACTAGCGCTGTGTAGCCACTTAGGAAGTGATAAGCCGCTTGTTCTTTAGTAAGAACAGACACGGGAGGAAGAACGCCGGTCATATCACACGTCAGGAAGATAACGGCTTTTGGCTCGCCACCTTTGTTTTCGAGTACGCGCTTTTCAACGTGCTCTAGAGGATAGGCGCAACGACCGTTTTCAGTCAGGCTAGTATCGGCGTAATCAGCGACACGATGTTCATCATCCATCATTACGTTTTCAACGATCGCGCCGAAACGAATTGCATTCCAAATAATAGGTTCATTCTTTTGCGAAAGATCGATCGTTTTTGCGTAGCAACCGCCTTCTATATTAAATACGGTTCCTTTGCCCCAGCCATGCTCGTCATCACCAATAAGGTAGCGCTCAGGATCAGCAGACAAGGTCGTTTTACCGGTACCGGACAAACCGAAGAATAAGCAAGTATCGCCTTCTTCGCCAACGTTTGCAGAGCAATGCATGGGTAATACATCTTTCTCAGGAAGTAGGAAGTTCTGTACAGAGAACATCGCTTTCTTCATTTCGCCTGCGTAACGCATACCGGCAAGCAATACTTTGCGCTGTGCGAAGTTGATGATGACACAACCATCGGAGTTAGTACCGTCACGCTCAGGAACACATTCAAAGTTAGCGCAGTTCAGAATTGTCCATTCTTCTTTGTCAGCTTGGTTGAATGTTTGAGGGCGGATAAATAGGTTACGACCGAACAGGTTTTGCCACGCTGTTTCAGTTTGGCATTTAACGGGCAAGTAATGCGCTGCATCAGAACCCACGTGAAGGTTTGAGATGAAACCGCCCGTTTTGCCGAAATATTCTTCAACACGATCCCAGAGGGCATCGAATTTTGTTGCGTCAAATGGACGGTTAACACCGCCCCAGTCGATGGCTTCTTTAGTGCTTGGTTCTTCAACAATGAAACGATCCATTGGCGAGCGGCCAGTACGAACACCGGTAGTAACAACGAATGCGCCGTTATCTTGTAAGCGGCCTTCGCCACGTTCAAGTGCTTTTTCAACCAATAGAGGTGCAGATAAATCAGTATAAAATGTGGTCATAATTGTGCCCTAAGGGTCTCGTTATGTCAGTATCGCTTTTGGCCATACACAAATGAATGGTATTTACCGCCCAGATGGTAATTGGACGAATCCATATTTTGAGGCTGAGGATTATGCCAGATTTTTTGACTTAACAAAACCGAGATCCCGCAAATGACGGACATCAATAACAATAATAGTCGGCGACTAATGACGTGTTTCTATTAATTCTTGTAGTTTTTTTTCAATACTGGCAAATATAATAGGGTATTCATCAGCATTGGCACTAATTGACCAACAAAAATGCATTTAGATCGTTATTACTAAGGCGATCTCGTTAATTAGTGTAGTTTTTTTTCAGGAAATAAATCGCCAACTTGTTCTTTATTAAATGAGTAATGCTGTAAGCAAAACTGGCAATCAATAGAAACCTTGCCATGTTCAGCAATCACATCCATCAGCTCGCGATAACCCAGTTGAGTAATCGCATTCCCCGTGCGTATTTTTGAACAGGTGCAAGCAAAGTGCAGGTTTTCTTCATCATACAGGCGCACTTCTTCATCATGGTAAAGGCGATGTAAGATGGTTTCATTGTTGAGTGTTAATAACTCTTCATCTTTTAAAGTGCTGGCCAGATGGCTCAGTCTATCCCAAGCA
Organism: Oleispira sp.; assembly: GCA_051275515.1. Lineage (GTDB taxonomy): Bacteria > Pseudomonadota > Gammaproteobacteria > Pseudomonadales > Oceanobacteraceae > Oleispira. The sequence goes on from JBNMOT010000047.1 coordinate 17,864, forward strand.
TCTTCATCAGAACCTTCTACCGCGGGCAATTGCTGTAGCATAAAGCCACTAGCAATGGTGCCATCGCACTCTAACCAAAAACGGGATCCTAGCTGTTCTGATTGTTTGAAATAGTATTCAAAGGCTTCGTTTAGATGATTGCCTTCCAACGGCACTATGCCTTGGTAAGGTTTGCCGACCGCAGGCTCAAGGGTGATAACGAGATGACCGCCTTTAAGTTCTACTGTGTTAATTTCTTTGCTTTCATCGTAACGAGCAATCGCGCGTAACTCTCCGGTATTGGTGGTTTCAGCTTGAATCAGTGAAACGTCACCGGGCAGACGCACTTGTAGACATAAGCGGCCTTCGTATTTTAGCGTTGCGCTCATTAATGCGCTGGCCGCCATAAGCTTTCCGAGTTCTACTTTTAGAACGTCTGGATAGTCGTGCTTGGATAGGACGGCGCTGAGACTTTTATGCAAGCCAACAAGCTCTCCTCGAACATCGGTGTGGTCGAAGGTAAAGCGTTGCCTGCTATCGAGATTGCTCATATTTTACTCATATTTCACTTTGGTGCTTAAATTGGTGAATCTGACGACGCTCTTTTTTATTAGGGCGATGGTCAGGTGCTGCGGTGGCATGTTGCATCACACGGCGAAGTTCGGCTGCAGCCATTCGTGCCTTGATACTAGCGGCCGTTTCTTCGTAGAGCGTTTGGGCTTCTGGCGCGCCTCTGCGCTGATCAGATAGGTCTTTAATAACAATGATTTTTTCATCGACGCCCTGGCGAATAGTGAGTGTTGCATTGAGATCAATGGTTTTGCTGACCTTGCAACGCTGACCTTCATAATGCACTTTTCCGCCTTCTACTGCCGCTTTGGCAATAGCACGGGTTTTATAAAAGCGCGCAGCCCAGAGCCATTTATCAAGGCGTATTTTCTTGTCGTCACGGGTTAACTGCTTGCTCATTAGTTAGCGGTATCCTGATTAATTGGGTCTATCTTGTCATGGAATCTTTCTGTATCAATAACTCGTCAAAGTGGTGAATGCCTGGGTGTTCGCTATCCGTATTAGGTACTTTATGACTGTCTGGATGAAAGATTGTCAAAAGGTGTTTAAAGCCCCATTTTTTTGCAGATTTTAATACGGCTTGGCTATCATCAATAAGCAAGGTGGTGTCTATGTTAAACGGTTCATCTTGCTGCAAATGTTGCCAGAATGCCTGACTTTCTTTTGGCTCTTGATAGTCGTGTGAGCTAATGATTCGATCGACTAGCTGATCTAAGCCGGTCTGAGTTATTTTCAAATTCACACTATCACGGTGAGCGTTGGTTACGATGACCGCTCTTTTTCCTTGTTGCTTAAGCATCTCAAGGAAGTCTTTAACATGTGGGCGGTATTGAATTTTTTCAACGATGTCATGTTTTAAATCAGCAACCGGCATATTGAGGCGCTCGCTCCAATAATCTAGGCAATACCAATTTAAGGTGCCCTGAGTGTCATCTGAAACTTTCTTCAATACCTGTTGAGCTTCTTCATGATCGATACCGAACAGCTCCGCATATTTTACTGGCATAAATTGAAGCCAAAAATAATTGTCAAAATGCAGGTCGAGTAAGGTGCCATCCATATCGAGTAGAACGGTCTCTATTTGCGACCATTGCTCAGCACTGTATGTCTGATGGGGTTGCGAATTTTTGTCTGTGTTACGTGCTTGGCTGTCTGTCATGTTTGAGTCAGGTATACTGCTTAAATAAGTTTGCATTAATAAAAGTAGAGTTTATTTATTATGTCTGAAAAACCAAAAATCTTACACCAGTCAATTGTATCTAGAAGTCGTTTATTTACGGTTGAGGCGGTGGACTTTAAATTCAGTAATGGTGTTGAACGAACCTATGAGCGTTTGGTACCCGGTGGATCCGGTGCGGTAATGATGGTTGCACTGTTGGATAATGAGCATGTTGCTATAATACGTGAATTTGGTGGTGGGGTAGAGGAATATACTTTGACGCTGCCTAAAGGTGCTGTGGATTTGGGTGAAACACTGGTCGAGGCTGCTAATAGAGAGCTGCAAGAAGAGATCGGTTTTGCAGCGAACAAAATTACTTTTTTAAAACATATGAGCTTATCACCCAGCTATATGAAAAGCGGGATTGATATTTTTCTGGCAGAAGAGTTATACCCTTCGTTATTAGAAGGCGACGAGCCTGAACCGCTAGAGCTGATAAAGTGGCCTTTGGCAGACCTGCACACATTGGCTATGAGAGACGATTGTACGGAAGGCCGTGCGATTGCAGCGCTTTACTTGGCGCGAGATTATTTGGCCCATAGAAAAGCGTAGACGCTTTATATCATTTTTAATTTTAATAGGGGTCTAGCACATTGATTGATCGCGGTAACTCAATTATCTTCAGCCAACAATACCGGCGCTTAATGTCACTTTCTAGATCGATCATACCTTTTTCGAATTACATCGTTTCTGACATTGCCAAACAAGCCGGATTGAGTAAGTGCTAATAGTATGAGTATCTTGCCTTGGGTGGCTAGAATATAGGTCTGGCTGATATCTGACAGAGAGCAAGCTAGCAAGACAATATTTTGATGAATTTTTTGTTTATCAAAGAGTGTCTTTCTGGGTTTAACGATACTGGGATAAAACCCTTTTGTTGTTTTAAAGATTGCAAAATACGTGTTTATTTAAGGGGTTGTCGCTAGGGTCGAAGCTGATGAGCTCTTATTCATCATGTGATATTCGGTATAATCTGATGCACTGCTGCTTTCATAATTATATTCACTAGATGGTCAGAATAATCGAATGATGGTATATGCAATATAGTGCGATTAAGTTTTAGAGCTATTAAACTATCGTCATTACATGACCACTGCAATGTTATGAAATTAAAATAACCAAGGTAAAACAATGGCATGCATTGCTGCGGTGAGCGTCATTGCCATCGCTGAATAGGCGGCGTACTCTTGGCCTAACTCTAACGCGCGACTGGTGCCTACTGCGTGGGCGCAAATGCCTAGACTCATGCCTGTAATTTTAGGGCTGTCTAATTTAAGCCACTGCAATAATAGTGGGATAATGGCCGCGCCGATAATCCCCGTTACCATGACAAACGCCGCTGCGAGAGCGGGAAGGCCGCCCGTTTGCTCGGTGATAGCAACCGCAACGGGGGTCGTCACCGATTTACTCGCCATGGTGACTGTTATCGCATCAATGCCTATCCAATAATGGGTCAGTACAACCGCGACGAAGACGGTCGTAAAGCTACCCAGTATGATCGCCAGTAATAACCGTAGGAATTGTTTACGCATGTTATGAAAGTGGTGGAATAGTGGTATGGCTAAGCCAACAACGACCGGGCCAAGAAAAAAACTGAGTAGTTGGCCGCCTTGCTGGTAGGTGCTGTAAGGGGTATCGGTTAGCCAGAGTATCGTGATCACTATGGTAAAACCGGATAATACAGGAGGCAGCCAAGGACTATTATTGGATCGTTGGTAGATTTTTAATCCCAATAGATAAGCACCCAGTGTGATCATAAGCCAAGTGCTGGGAAGCTGTAATAGTTCTGAGGGTAGTCGTTCGTTAAAAGCGAAATCACTGAGCATTATTTATTTCTCCACTGCAATACAAAGGCAGTGACAAGAACCCCAGGGATTAAGCTTAAGGTTAATATAATAAAAAGCTTTAGACCATATTGCTCTAAGACGGCTGATTGCGTAATAAGGCCAGCACTAATAGGAATTATAAATAGAGGCAACAAAGGCGCCAGTGAATTCGCCGCTAATTCAATTGATTTTGGAGTTTTGTTTCTGATTATGATTATGATCAGCAATAGAACCATGCCGATTATCGAACTGGGTACGGGGATGGCAATCCAAGATTGGATTGCCTCTCCGAAAATCAGAAAAACTAAAAGAGCAAATAGTCCTACTAGCATATTCTCATTCTTTATTTGGTACGGAAGGAGAGACTTGAACTCTCACACCTTACGGCACTAGAACCTAAATCTAGCGTGTCTACCAATTCCACCACTCCCGCTTAGGCTGCGCATAGTATAGAGACTCCCTAAGCGTGTCTAGTGCTTTTGTAAAATAAA